>NZ_JBNNVU010000060.1:0-35376 GCF_050280705.1 Pseudomonas sp. NPDC089530
AACAGGCTGTAGTAGCGGTAGGCAACCAGGTAGATAGCGACGGCGGCGACGACGATCCAGAGGGCGTTGATGGCTTCGCCGCGGCGCAGGGCCACTACGCCAAGGGCGCACGCACCTACAATTGCCAGCACCAGCCAGGGTAAGTGGCGGAGCGGGCTATTCTTATTTTTCATTTTTTTATTCCAGCCAGAGTAGACAGAAAGACAGCTTTCGGAGTTTAGCGCTACTGGCCCCAAAGACCAGCCCCCACATTGGTCTAGAGCCTCCATTTCAGTATTTTCCTGGCATTGTTCCGCCAGGATCGCAGCCGTACCCATAACGATTCCGCCCCTGGAATCCTTCTGCCCGCCACTGACCGACGACAACCAGCGTGACTCCGCTCGCAAGGCGCACTGCCGGCTGTAGCAGTGAGGGCAAACCCGGGTCTATAGTCAGTTCACCATGCAGAGGGGCTGGCCATGAGCGAACACCATTCCGACCGTCGCCGTTTCAAACGCATCGCCTTCGATGCCCGCACCGAACTGAGCCAGGGTCCTTACCGCTGGCCCGTGCAACTGCTCGACCTCTCGCTCAAGGGCCTGCTGATCCAGCGCCCCGAACCCTGGCTGGGGGACGAAAGCCAGCCGTTCGAAGCCGATATTCATTTGAGCGCCGACGTCGAAGTGCGCATGGACGTGCAACTGGCGCATGACGATCATGGCCAGTTGGGTTTCGTCTGCCTGCATATAGACCTGGAGTCGATCGAGCATCTGCGCCGGCTGATCGAACTCAACCTGGCCGATCCGCAGGAACTGGAGCGCGAGCTGGGGGCGCTGCTCGAGGTCTGAGCGCCGCCCCTTGCCGCCGGCCGCTCAAGGGAATGACGTGGGCTCGGGGAATTCGCTTTCCATATCCCAGTAACCGGGCTGCTGCCGAGTGGCGGTGGTCCATTGCCCATCTACCCAGCGATACGTTCGGTAGGTGATCACGAAGTCCTCGCCCTCCCCTTCACCCTCGCTCGCAGGCGCCGTGGACACCTGGGCAATCGACTCGGTGGCGCCTGACGCCGCAGGCAGGATCTGCCAGGCCGCCTTGCCGGTCTGGGCCACGATCAGCGGACGCTGCTCCCCCTTTTCGGTGCGATACAGAACCGGCTCCAACCGGCTTTGGGTCGGCGCCAGGATCTGCGTGGCCGGGCCGCTGTAAGTGCCCATCGGAGCCGTCTGATCCACCGTCAGGAAAAACGCCGGGTACGGCAGGCCGCCGAGCGGCGCCTTTTCCACCTTCGCCAGCGGATAGCCCAGGGACTCCTCGGCCAGGACCTCGCCCACCTCCGACACAAGACGTACCCGGGCCTCCAGCGGCGGCTGGTGCTCGCTGTCCGACGATTCGTCGAAGGTTTCTTCGTCCAGGCCGGTACCCCAGCTCTGCGCATGCAATTGCGCGGTGATGCGCCGGTCTTCCAGCACCTCGAGCACCGTGCCGTCGCCGACCAGCAGCTCCTGGGCAATCCGGTAGCCCTGCGGTGCATCTTCCTGGCGGGCCACAGCCAGGCTAGTCCCCCACAACAACGTGAAACCGAGGGCCGCGAGACCCGCTCCTGTCATTCGCATGAACTGCATCCTTTCAATGGTGCAAGGGGTTATTCGAACAGCGCGTCCAACGCCTGTTCCAGACGGTTTACCGCAATGATCCGCAGCCCCTGTGGCGGCTCTTTCGGGGCATTGCCCTTGGGCACGATGGCCCGTTTGAAGCCATGCTTGGCCGCCTCCTTGAGGCGTTCCTGGCCGCTCGGCACCGGGCGCACCTCGCCGGACAGGCCGACTTCGCCGAACACCAGCAGGTCGTGGGGCAAGGGCCGGTTGCGCAGGCTGGACATCACCGCCGCCATCAGCGCCAGGTCGGACGCGGTTTCCAGCACCTTGACCCCGCCGACCACGTTGAGGAACACGTCCTGATCGTGGGTCGGAATACCGCCGTGGCGGTGCAGCACCGCCAGCAACATCGACAGGCGGTTCTGGTCCAGGCCCAGGGTGACCCGCCGCGGGTTGGCCAGGTGGCTGTCGTCCACCAGCGCCTGGACCTCCACCAGCATTGGCCGGGTCCCTTCCCAGGTGGCCATGACCACACTGCCCGGCACTTCTTCCTGGGCGCGAGTAAGGAAAATCGCCGAAGGGTTGGAGACTTCTTTCAGGCCGCGGTCGGTCATACCGAACACGCCCAGCTCGTTGACCGCGCCGAAGCGGTTCTTCACCGCCCGCAGCAGGCGCAGGCGGCCATCGGACTCGCCTTCGAAATACAGCACGGTGTCGACCATGTGCTCGAGGACCCGCGGCCCGGCCAGCGCGCCCTCCTTGGTCACGTGGCCGACCAGGAAGATCGCCGTGCCGCTCTGCTTGGCGTATCGCACCAGCAGCGCCGCGCTCTCGCGCACCTGGGACACGCCGCCCGGGGCCGATTGCAACTGCTCGGTGAAGATGGTCTGGATCGAGTCGATCACCATGACCTTGGGCTTCTCCAGCCGGGCCGTGGCGATGATGGTCTCGATACAGGTTTCGGTCATGACCCGCAGCTGGTCCTGGGGCAGGCCCAGGCGCCGGGCGCGCATCGCCACCTGTTGCTGCGATTCCTCGCCGGTGACGTAGAGCGCCGACATGCGGGTGGCGATGTTGCACAAGGTCTGCAACAGAATGGTCGACTTGCCGATCCCCGGGTCGCCGCCGATCAACACCACCGAACCGTCCACCAGGCCACCGCCGAGCACCCGGTCCAGCTCGCCGGAAGCCGTGGAGAAACGCGGGATCTCTTCGACGCTGACCTCGGCCAGGGTCTTGATCTGCGCCTGCTGGCCGGCCCAACCGGTGCGACCGCTGGGGGCCGCGGCGCCGCCGCTTTCCACCAGGGTTTCGGTCAGGGTGTTCCAGGCCCCGCATTCGCCGCACTGGCCGGCCCATTTGGGAAAGGTGGCGCCGCACTCGGTGCAGCCGTACATGCGCTTGGCCTTGGCCATCTGAACCCCCGGCAAAAAACCGCGATGATAGCTCAGCTGGAGCGGATCAGCGCGGCGCGGCGGTATGGATTTCACCGCCGGCCAGACGCGTGGCGCTGTTGCCCAGCGGATCTTCGGCATTCAGGTCGGCGCCCTGGGTCGCCAGCGCATCGAGCAGTTCCACCCGCTTGAACAGCCCGGCATACATCGCCGCCGTCTGGCCGGCGCCGTTGCGCTGGTCGGGGTTGCAGTCGGTGGCCAGCAAGCGCCGGGCGATCTGCACCTCGCCCTTGAAAATGGCGCCCATCAGCGCCGTATTGCCTCTTTTGTCCTGGGCACAGGCATTGGCCCCGGCAGCCAGCAGACGCTCCACCGCCGGGCCCTGGCCGTGATACGCGGCGAGGATCAGCGCGGTATAGCCCTTCTCGTCCTGGGTATCGAGGGCATAACCGGCCTCGATAAAGGTGTCGAGCATCTCGACGTCGCCGCGCCGGGCGGCATCGAAGTAGTAATTCTGGAGCTGGGCCTTGACCGCCGCGGGGTCCGTGGGGACCGCCTGGTCCGCATGAACACCCAGGGAACAGGCCGCCAGCAGCAGCGAAATGAACAGGCGCATGGTGCGACTCCCTTTGCCTAGAAAACCTGTAGGAGCGAGGCTTGCCCGCGATGGGCCGCGCAGCGGCCCCAATGCCGGTGGCCAGGTTCCGAAACCGCGGTTATCCGGGCCGAAGTCATCGCGGGCAAGCCTCGCTCCGACCAATAAAGGAAGCGTCACGCCCGAAGGCGTGACGCAGGTTGGGATCAATCCGACAGCTTGGCCGCCAGGGCCTTGACCCGGACCAGGTCGCCCTTGGCCACCTTGGTCACGCCGGTGCCGTACTCAGGGTCGGCCTTGTAGAGGAACGACAGCAGAATGTGCTTGCTCTCGTCATCGGCGGTCGCCAGGGAGCCGCCGAAACTCTCGATCAGGTCCTGACGCTCCTTCTGGCTGAACGAGCGATACAGATCGCCGGCCTGCTTGAAGTTCTGCTCGCGCTGGATCTTCGCCTGCTGGGTGCTGCCGGACAGCGCCTGCTGGCTGTAACGCGCGCTTTGCGGCTCTTCACGCGGCAACAGGCGGCTCGGCTGGTAGTTCACGCCGGTGCTGGTGCTGCCGCTGTTCATCGCGCCGTCCTGGTTGCCGTTGTTCACCGCGACTTTCGGCGCGTTGATCGGCAATTGCAGGGCATTGGCGCCCAGGCGGTACATCTGGGTGTCGGCATAGGAGAACACCCGGCCTTGCAGCAGACGGTCTTCCGACGGCTCGATGCCCGGCACCAGGTTGGCCGGCGCCATGGCCACCTGCTCGGTTTCCTGGAACACGTTGCCCGGGTTACGGTTGAGCACCATCTGCCCGACCTTGCGCTCAGGTACGCCCGGCCAGATCTTGGTGGCATCCAGCGGGTCGAAATCGAACTTGGCCAGGTCCTGGGGTTTCAATACCTGGACATACAGGTCCCATTTCGGGAAGTCGCCCTGGTTGATATGAGTGACCAGGTCATTGGTCATATGGCTGTAGTCACGCCCCTGCACTTCGACCACTTGTTTGGGATCGAGGTTGTTGATGCCCTGCAGGCTCTTCCAGTGAAACTTCACGTAATGAACCTCGCCCTTGGCGTTGACCAACTTGTAGGCGTGCACGCCATTACCGTCCATTTCCCGGTAACTGGCCGGAGTGCCGGAGTTGGAATACAGCTCGGTCAGGGTCCGGGTGGCTTCCGGAACATGAGAGAAGAAATCGAAACGACGGGAATCATCGTCCAGGTTGGTGCGTGGATCGGGTTTGAACGCATGAACCATGTCCGGAAACTTGATCGCATCGCGGATGAAGAACGTCGGGAAGTTGTTGCCGACCAGGTCCCAGTTACCCTCCGCGGTATAGAACTTGGTGGCGAAACCCCGTGGGTCGCGCAGGGTTTCCGGCGAATGGTTGCCATGCACTACTGCGGAGAAACGCACGAATACCGGGGTCACTTGGCCAGCGGCGAATACCTTGGCCTTGGTCAGGTCGCTCAGGCTGTCGGTCACGGTGAAGGAACCATGGGCACCGGTGCCACGGGCATGCACCACCCGCTCTGGAATGCGCTCGCGGTCGAAACGCTGGAGCTTCTGGATCAACTGCACATCCTGCAACAGGACCGGCCCGGTGGCGCCTGCCGTCTGTGAGTTCTGGTTATCGCCGACCGCCGCGCCATTATCGCGGGTCAGAGTGGCGGCCTGTACGGAAAGAGAAAGCATACTGGCGGCGACTACGCCCAATACGCGTCGTTGGGAAAGACTCCCGAGGCCAATGTTCATGGTCATGTTTTATTCCTCTGGTTTTATATTGAACGCACCCAGATGCGCCGATTCAGAGGCTAGTGACCCAAGAGTCGAAATCTAAATAGAAAGGTCTCAAGTGTCTGATTGAGAAAATGTTCTGGCAGGAGAGAGCAACTGCGGGTATTTCGCGCGCAGTAATTGATGGCACTTTGTAAACTATTTGCCGCCCACTCGGTCGATAACAGCGAACGCTGTAAGCAGTTGTGTCGAGCAAGACGCGTTTTGCTGAATTACACTGCGTTCACCAACCTCATCTGTAACAAGGAATAACCTATGGGCGTGCTAAGTGAGTTCAAGGCCTTCGCGGTCAAAGGTAATGTGGTCGACATGGCCGTCGGTATCATCATCGGCGCCGCCTTCGGCAAGATCGTTACGTCGTTCGTCGGCGATGTGGTGATGCCGCCAATCGGCTTGCTGATCGGTGGGGTGGATTTCAGTGACCTGGCGATCACGCTCAAGGCGGCCGTCGGCGATACGCCGGCCGTGGTGCTGGCCTACGGCAAGTTCATCCAGAGCATGATCGACTTCGTCATCGTGGCCTTCGCCATCTTCATGGGTGTGAAGGCGATCAACCGCCTGAAGCGCGAAGAAGCCGTGGCACCGGCGGCGCCAACCAAGGAAGAAGCCCTGCTGGGCGAGATTCGCGACCTGCTCAAGGCGCAGAACAACAAGTCCTGAGGCTGATGCCGCAACGAAAACGGCGCCCCCTGCAACACGTGCAGGGGGCGCCGTTTTTGTTACCAGTAGTTTTCCACCGCCACCTGCCCGGGGCGCCGGGTCAGGCTCAGGTGCATGTCCCGCTGTTTGAGCAGGGCGCGGGTGTCGTCGATCATCTGCGGGTTGCCGCAGAGCATCACCCGCGAATGCTCGGCCGTCAGGGGTACGCCAGCGACGCGCTCCAGCTCACCGCTCTCGATCAGATGGGTGATCCGCCCGTTGAGGCTGCCCGGATGCTGCTCCCGGGTCACGGTGGTGATCACCTGCAGCTTGTGCACGACTTCCGCCAGGTAGTCGCGCTGGCGCAACTCGGCCAGCAATGGCTGATACGCCAGTTCCCGGGCCTCGCGCACGCTATAAACCAGGATGATGCGCTCGAATTTTTCCCAGACTTCGAAGTCCTGCAGGATCGACAGGAAGGGCGCGATCCCGGTCCCGGTGGAGAGCAGCCAGAGATCGCGGCCATCGACGAAACGGTCCAGGGTCAGGTAACCGAACGCTTGCCGGTCCACCAGCAGGCTATCGCCCTCCTCCAGCCGGCTCAGCTCGCTGGTGAACTCGCCGCCGGGCACGACGATGGAGAAAAACTCGAGAAACTCATCGAAGGGCGAAGACACCATGGAATACGCCCGCCACACCGTGCTGCCATCGGCCTTGGTCACCCCCAGGCGGGCGAATTGCCCGGAGCGGAAACGAAATCCCGCGTCCCGCGTGGCGCGCAGGGTAAACAGGCTGGGAGTCAGGGGCTGGACGTCGAGCAAGGTCTGGCGCGTGAACTTTTCTGCACTGGCAGTCATGGCAGGCTCCGATAAGCGAATGCCCTAGTGTCCCGCAAAGCGCGCGGCAGAAACACCGGCGGTTTGTAATGGCATAGAGCACGGGCAATCGAGCGCAAAAAAACGTACCATTGCCCGCACTTCGAGCACAGGATTTGCGTGACCTGCGCGCCACCTGCCCGAAGGGTCCTTGCCGCTTCGCCCCTCCCGCCGGCGGGACATTCACCGATTACCAAGAGTCCGTCCCATGCCCCTGCTCGAAAGCCCTTTCGCCCAGCTCGACCTGATCCGCCAGCCCGAACAACAGAACGAGCCCCTGCAAGCTTTCGACGCGGCGGACGAATACCTGCTCAACCACCTGGCCGAGCAGCAACCGACGGCGGACACCCGGGTACTGATCCTCAACGACAGCTTCGGCGCCCTGGCGGCCAGCCTGGTCGGGCACGTGCAGGTCCGCAGCAGCGGCGATTCGTTTCTCGGCGCCCTGGCGCTGGAGAAGAACCTGGCGCGCAACGGCCACCCCTTCGATGCAGTGCAGGTACTGCCAGCCAGCGAACCGCTGACCGGGCCGTTCGATCGCGTGCTGATCCGCGTGCCCAAGACCCTGGCCCTGCTGGAAGAACAGTTGATCCGCCTGCAAGGCCAACTGGCCCCGGGCGCCCAGGTGGTGGCAGCGGCCATGGTCAAACACCTGCCCCGGGCGGCCGGTGACCTGCTGGAGCGCTACATCGGCCCGGTGCAAGCCTCGCTGGCGGTGAAAAAAGCCCGGTTGCTGATCGCCACGCCCGAAGCGAAAGCCCCGGCGGTTTCGCCCTACCCGACCCGCTACAAGCTCGACGCCCCGGCCATTGAGCTGCTCAACCACGCCAACGTGTTCTGCCGCGAAGGCCTGGACATCGGCACCCGCGCCTTCCTTCCGCACCTGCCGAAAAACCTCGGCCAGGCCCGGGTCGCGGACCTGGGTTGCGGCAATGGCGTACTGGCCATCGCCAGCGCCCTGGACAACCCCGAGGCCCAGTACACCCTGGTGGACGAGTCCTTCATGGCCGTGCAATCGGCCCTGGAAAACTGGCGCGCGACCCTCGGCGAGCGCGAGGTGGACGTCCGTGCCGGCGACGGCCTGGCCGGCCAGGCGCCGCAATCGCTGGACGTGGTGCTGTGCAACCCGCCCTTCCACCAGCAGCAGGTGATCGGCGACTTCCTTGCCTGGCGCATGTTCCAGCAGGCCCGCGAAGCCCTGGTGGTGGGCGGTGCGCTGTACATAGTCGGCAACCGCCACCTGGGTTATCACAGCAAGCTGGCGCGGCTGTTCCGTGGCGTCGAACAAGTGGCCGCAACGCCCAAGTTCGTGATCCTCAAGGCCCGCAAGTAACGACTCCTACAGGACAACGGCGTATCCGCAGCCCAAAAAAAACCCTCCAGAGGAGGGTTATAAAACCGTGCCGCAAGGCAACGGGATGGGATGAGCGGTGGTGAAAATCAGTGGGTGGTCAGGCCCGCGGCGTTCATGAACATGCGCATCAGGCTGGCGACGATGAACAGCGCCAGCACGCTGCCGGCCCAGATCCCGGCGAGCCAGCCCAGACGCCGCCAGAGCGGCTTCTTTTCGGCTTCTTCGATTTCCTGCAAAGAGTGTTTACCAGCCATCATCGAATGCTCCTTTCGGAAGGGGGGCGATGGCGTCACGCAGGACGCCATCGCGAGCAAGCGTCGCTCCTACACAGGGAGCGGTGCCTTGACTAGTGGTAGCCGTCTTCGTGGGTGACCTTGCCGCGGAACACGTAGTAGCTCCAGAAGGTGTACCCCAGGATGAACGGGATGATGAACAGCGTGCCCACCAGCATGAAGCCCTGGCTTTGCGGCGGCGCGGCGGCGTCCCAGATCGAGATCGACGGCGGCACGATGTTCGGCCACAGGCTGATGCCCAGGCCGCTGTAACCGAGGAAGATCAGCACCAGGGTCAGCAGGAACGGCGTGTAGTGGGCATTGCGGGCCACTGCCTTAATCAGACCGTACATCGTCACCAGCACCAGGATCGGCACCGGCAGGAACCAGAACAGGTTCGGCAGGGTGAACCAGCGCGCGGCGATTTCAGCGTGGGCCAGCGGGGTCCAGATACTGACGATACCGATCACGGCCAGCAGCACGAAGGCCAGGGGCCGAGCGATATCGTGCATCTGCTGCTGCAGCTTGCCCTCGGTCTTCATGATCAGCCAGGTGCAGCCCAGCAACGCATAGGCCACCACCAGCGCGACGCCGCAGAACAGGGTGAACGGCGTCAGCCAGTCCAGGGAACCGCCGGCGAACTGGCGGTTGACCACCGGCAAGCCATCGATGAAGGCCCCCAGCGCCACGCCCTGGAAGAAGGTCGCAGCCAGCGAACCGCCGATGAACGCCTTGTCCCAGATATGACGCTTGGCTTCCTTGGCCTTGAAGCGGAACTCGAAGGCCACGCCTCGGAAGATCAGGCCGACCAGCATCAGGATCAGCGGCAGGTACAGCGCCGAGAGCACCACCGAATAGGCCAGCGGGAAGGCGCCGAACAGCGCGGCACCGCCCAGGACCAGCCAGGTTTCGTTGCCGTCCCAGACCGGGGCGACAGTGTTCATCATCACGTCACGGTCGCCGGAGTCCTTGACGAACGGGAAGAGAATCCCGATCCCCAGGTCGAACCCGTCCATGACCACGTACATCATGATGCCGAAGATGATAATCACGGCCCAGAGCAGCGGAAGATCGATACCCATGACTCAGTTCCCCTTGTTCAGGCTGGTGCCGTTGTCTTCGGCATCGTCGTCGGCGGCCGAGAGCGGACGGGCCGGCGTGCGTTTCTGGCCAGGGCCGCCATGGCTGACTTCCGCGCCCTCGTTGGTCTTCGGCCCCTTGCGCACCAGGCGCATCATGTAGCCGATACCGACGCCGAACAGCGAGAAATACACCACGACGAACAGCGCCAGGGTGATGCTCATCTGCAGCAGGCTGTGCCCGGACGCGCCATCCGCGGTCCGCATCAACCCGTAGACCACCCACGGCTGGCGGCCGATCTCGGTGGTGAACCAGCCGGCGAGGATCGCGATCAGGCCGGACGGGCCCATCCACAGCACCAGGTGCAGGAAGGCACGGTTCTGGTAGATGCGCTCACGCTTGCGCAGCCACAGGCTCCACAGGCCGGTGAAGATCATCAGCATGCCCAGGCCGACCATGATCCGGAACGACCAGAACACGATGGTCGAGTTCGGCCGGTCTTCCGGCGGGAACTCCTTGAGCGCCGGCACCTGCTTGTCCAGGGAGTGGGTGAGGATGATGCTGCCCAGATACGGAATCTCGACGGCGAACTTGGTCTTTTCTGCCTTCATGTCGGGCCAGCCGAACAGGATCAGCGGGGTCGGCTCGTTGCCGACGTTTTCCCAGTGACCTTCGATCGCGGCGATTTTCGCCGGCTGGTGCTTGAGGGTGTTGAGGCCGTGGAAATCGCCGATCACGGCCTGGATCGGCGCGACGATCAGGGCCATCCACATCGCCATCGACAACATGCGGCGAATGGCCGGGTTGTCCCGCCCGCGCAGCAGGTGCCAGGCGGCGGACGAGCCGACGAAGAAGGCGGTCGCGACAAAGGCCGCGGTGGCCATATGCGCCAGGCGGTAGGGGAACGACGGATTGAACACCACCGCCAGCCAGTCCACCGGAACCACCTGGCCATTGACGATTTCGTAGCCCTGTGGGGTCTGCATCCAGCTGTTGGACGAGAGAATCCAGAAGGTCGAGATCAGCGTGCCGATGGCCACCATCACGGTCGCGAAGAAGTGCAACTTGCGGCCGACCCTGTTCCAGCCGAACAGCATCACGCCAAGGAAACCGGCTTCAAGGAAGAACGCCGTGAGCACTTCGTACGTCAGCAGCGGCCCGGTGATGGAGCCGGCAAAGTCGGAGAAGCGGCTCCAGTTGGTGCCGAACTGATAGGCCATGACCAGGCCCGAGACCACCCCCATCCCGAAGTTGACGGCGAAGATCTTCGACCAGAAGTGGTACAGGTCACGGTAGGTGTCGTCGCGGGTCTTGAGCCACAAACCTTCGAGCACCGCGAGGTAGCTCGCCAGACCAATGGTGATGGCAGGGAACAGAATGTGGAACGAGATAGTGAACGCGAACTGGATTCGGGCGAGATCTAGCGCCTCCAAACCGAACATAAGCTTTCCTCTGTCAGGTAATACCGGCTGCGGGCCTTGAGGCCTGCGCCTACTGCCCCCACGGACATGGAGCTCGGCGAATTCGAATTCGTTCTTCTAAACCATCGCGACGCAGGGAGTCTGGCCATCTGGCCGCCAGACCCAACCTTGGGAAAAGGTTTTGATCTGGATCAAGCAACGTTGAAAGAGTAGTCCTATTTTTGCTGCGCAACTGTGTGGTCATTTGCCGCGTGACAGCTTGCCTCACCCTCTCAAAACCGGGGTTTTCCGGGATTTTTTACACGCCTGTGGCCGCGGCCGCGGACGGCGAAAAGTCCGCAGGAGCAGGGGCGATCGGGTAAGGGCCGCGGCCCTTCGGGCCGATCGCAGTCTGCGGCAGCGGCTACAAGGGTTGAGCCTTGCACATTGCACCGAGCAAAAGAGATAGATGCAGGGCTAACGATTTTTCCGGAGACCGCAACTATTGGTTACATCTTGGTGATAATCTCGCCCTATTCCCCGCTCAGACCTGCCCTCAGATGCCAAGCCAAGACCCTCTGCTGCTTCGCCATCACCGTCCGTTCATTGCTTTCTGGCTCGCGCGGATCTTCACCGCCAGCGGCTTTCAGATGCTCACCGTGGCCATCGGCTGGAACCTCTACCAACTGACCGGCAACGTGCTCGACCTCGGCCTGGTGGGGTTGGTGGAGTTCGCGCCACGGGTGCTGTTCATGCTGCACACCGGGCATGTGGCGGACCGTTATGACCGGCGCAAGGTGGCGGCCATCTGCCAATCGCTGCAGGCGCTGATCGCCCTCTCGCTGGCCATCGGCAGCCTGACGGACAGCGTCACCCGGGAAATGATCTTCGTCCTCGCCTTCTTGCTGGGGGGCGCCCGCTCCTTCGAGATGCCGACCACCCAGGCGCTGCTGCCAAGCATCGTGCCCAGCCTGTTGTTCCCCCGCGCGGTGGCGGCCGCCCAGTCGGCCCAGCAGTCGGCGACCATCGTCGCGCCGGCCCTCGGCGGCCTGCTCTATGCCTTTGGCAGCGTGTGGGTCTATGGGCCGACCGTACTGCTGTACGTGATCGCCTGCTGCCTGATGCTCAACCTGCCCGCGCGGCAGACGCCGCTGAACAAGGGCAAGGCGACCCTGGACTCGCTGCTGGCGGGGGTGCGCTTCATCCGCAGCCGGCCGGACATCCTCGGAGCGATTTCCCTGGACCTGTTCGCCGTGCTGTTGGGTGGCGCCACCGCCCTGCTGCCGGTGTTCGCCAAGGACATCCTGCTCACCGGCGCCTGGGGCCTGGGCCTGCTGCGTTCGGCGCCGGCGGTGGGGGCCTTGCTGATGTCGCTGTGGCTGGCGCGGTTTGCCGTCGACCGCCATGTCGGCCGGGTGATGTTCACCGCCGTCGGCGTGTTCGGCGTCGCCACCATCGCCTTCGGCCTGTCGACCTCGTTCTGGTTCTCCCTCGCGGTGCTGGTGGTACTGGGCGCGGCGGACATGATCAGCATGGTGATCCGCGCCTCCTTCGTGCAGCTGGAAACCCCGGACGAAATGCGCGGCCGGGTCAGCGCGGTGAACGGCCTGTTCATCGGTGCTTCCAACCAACTGGGGGAGTTCGAGTCCGGGCTCACCGCCCACTGGTTCGGCACCGTGCCGGCGGTGGTCCTGGGCGGGGTCGGCACCCTGCTGGTGACCGGGGTGTGGATAAAACTGTTCCCGACCTTGGCCAATCGCGACCGCATGCATGTACCGGTGGAAGAAGCCAAGGCCTGATTGAAGGCCAATATGAACCGCGCGGGACGCCGCCGTTGATCGTCCGGTTCACGTGCTGCAATACATATCCGGTGGGATGAGTGTAATGTATCGCCTTACACTCATCCCATGATCAAATCCTTTCAGCACAAAGGCCTCAAAGCCTTCTATGAAACGGGATCGACCCGAGGGATCCGGGCCGATCATGCGAGGCGCCTGGCGCGTATGCTGCCTTTCATGGATCACGCGACAGAGCCTGACGATCTCGACCTTCCGGGATGGCGATTGCACCTGCTCAAGGGCGAGCGTCGCGGATACTGGTCACTGACCGTATCGGGCAATTGGCGAGTGATTTTTCGTTTTACGGGTTCGGATATCGAGCTGATCGACTATCTGGACTACCACTGAACAGGAGGCAGGATCATGCCCATGCACAACCCGCCCCACCCCGGTGAAACACTGCGTGTGGATGTATTGCCCGAACTGGGAATCAGCGTGACGGAACTGGCCAGGCATCTTGGCTACGCCCGCCCCCATCTCTCCAAGGTCCTGAACGGCCATGCGCCGATCCGGCCGGAACTGGCGGTAAGGCTGGAACGCGCCGGAATAGGCAAAGCCAAGGTCTGGCTGGCGGTACAGGCTGACTACGATATCTGGCACACCGAACAAGATTTGCAACCGGTCATCGAGCCGATTGCCGCGCATCTCTGCTGATCGCTAAACCAGCAACTCCCCCGCCACCGCCGCCCGCTTGCCCTGGCCACACAGTTGCTCCACCAGGGTCAGGGCAAACACCAGCGCATCCCTCGAACCTTGGCCGGTAATGCAGTTGCCATCCACCACCACTGGCTGGTCGACATAGGTACAGCCCTGCAAATGCGAGCTGGCGCCGGGCAGGCAGGTCACGCGTCGCTGGTGCAATACCCCGTAACCCTGCAGGACCAGCGCCGGGGCTTCGGCGATGCCGGCGAACAGCCGTCCCGCCGCGGCCTGGTCCGTGACCAGTCGCATCAGGGCTTGATGGGCCGCCAGGTGCTGCGCGCCGACGGCGCCGCCGGGCAGCACGATCAGGTCGAAATGCTGGGCCAGCACATCCACCAGCATGCCGTCGGCGGTCATGCGGGTGCCGCGGGCGCAGGTGAGCATGCGTCGCCCCTCGATACTGGCCACCAGCACGGCGATTCCAGCGCGGCGCAACACATCGATCAGGGTCACGGTTTGCAGGTCGTCGACGCCCTCGGCGAGGGCGATCAGGGCTCTAAAGGTCATAGGCTGTGTCCGCGAAAGGGTCATTAAAAGCTTAGTCAGCTTTCCCGCCCCTCGCGTTCGGCCATGCCCTCACTTGATATAGATCTGCGCGCTCATGCTGTTGCCCGGCGCATTGAGCGAGGTGTTGCTGAAGGTGAAGGTGCCTTCCTGCTTGCCGGCCAGGTCGAAGGTATAGATGTAGCCGACGGTGATCCCGGAGTTGCCGCACGGCACCAGGCTGGAGCCTTCCTCGCAGACCGGCGCGCGCGTGCCGTTGACTTCGAAGCCGTCCAGCGCCACCCGGGGCTGGCGGCCGTAGCCGATTTCCAGCACATACACCTTGATGTTCGGGCCACTGTGATCGCAGGCGGTCTTGTCGCGCCCGTCGGACACATCCTCCAGGCCGCAGGCAGGCGACTCGACCTTGAGGATCTCCACCTGGCTCAAGGGCGGGGCGGAACGGGCCATGGCCGGCGCGGCTGCCAGCCACAGGGTGCTGGCCACTACAGCCAGGGTCATCGCTTTTATCGTGCTGTGCATAAGTCCCCCAAAACGTCGGCGCAGTATGCCCCAGTCGCCACTCGGGCAAAACATCGCCGACGATCGCAGCCATAGCCTTACGCTGCTGGTATGATGCGCGGCTTTTTCCGGCCCGCACAAAATCCTCGGACGCCTCCAGGCAGTCTGTGCTTTGCTGTTCGGGTCGATACATTCACGGCGCCCTGCGCGCCACGGGGAGCAGACATGCTGGAAAGGCTGTTTCAACTCAAGGCACACAACACCAACGTGCGGACCGAGATTCTTGCGGGCCTCACAACCTTCCTGGCCATGGCCTACATTCTCTTCGTCAACCCGAGCATCCTCGGCGAGACCGGCATGGACAAGGGCGCGGTGTTCGTCGCCACCTGCCTGGCGGCCGCCATCGGCTCGACCGTGATGGGCCTGATCGCCAACTACCCGATCGCCCTGGCACCAGGCATGGGCCTGAACGCCTTCTTCACCTACACCGTGGTCCTGCACATGGGCCATACCTGGCAAGTGGCGCTGGGCGCGGTGTTCATTTCGGCCGTGTGCTTCTTCCTGCTGTCGATCTTCAAGATCCGCGAATGGATCATCAACAGCATCCCGCTGCCGCTGCGTTCGGCGATTGCCGCCGGTATCGGCCTGTTCCTGGCGCTGATCGCCCTGCATAACGCGCAGATCGTGGTCGGCAACCCGTCGACCCTGGTGGGCCTCGGCGACCTGAGCAAACCGGCACCTATCCTCGCGGCCCTGGGCTTTGCCCTGATCGTCGCCCTGGAGGCCTTGAAAGTGCGCGGCGCGGTGCTGATCGGTATCCTCGCGGTGACCATCGTCTCCATCGCCCTGGGCTTCACCCCGTTCGGCGGCGTGACCTCGATACCGCCTTCGCTGGCCCCGACTTTCCTGCAACTGGACATCAAGGGCGCGCTGGACATCGGCCTGGTCAGCGTGATCTTCGCCTTCCTGTTCGTCGACCTGTTCGACAACTCCGGCACCCTGATCGGCGTCGCCAAGCGCGCCGGCCTGATGGGCAAGGACGGCCACATGCCGAAAATGGGCCGGGCCCTGATCGCCGATAGCACCGCGGCCATGGCCGGTTCCCTGCTGGGCACCTCGACCACCACCAGCTACATCGAATCCGCGGCAGGCGTGAGCGCCGGCGGCCGCACCGGCCTGACCGCCATCGTCGTGGCCATCCTGTTCCTCCTGGCGCTGTTCTTCTCGCCACTGGCGGCCAGCGTTCCGGCCTTCGCCACTGCACCGGCCCTGCTGTTCGTCGCCGTGCTGATGACCTCGGGTCTGGCGGAAATCGACTGGGAAGACATCACCGTCGCCGCTCCCGTGGTGGTCACCGCCCTGGCCATGCCGTTCACCTATTCCATCGCCAACGGCATCGCCTTCGGCTTTATCGCCTGGACCGTGATCAAGCTGCTGTCGGGCCGTGCCCGTGAGCTGAACGCGCCAATGGTGATCCTGTCGATCCTGTTCGTGATCAAGCTCGGTTACCCCGCATGACTTTTGACGCCCCCTCCTACGCCGCACAACTGCAAGACAAGGTCACGCGCTTGCGTGACCTGCTGGCCCCCTTCGATGCGCCCGAGCCCCAGGTCTTCGACTCGCCGTTGCAGAACTTCCGCCTGCGCGCGGAATTTCGCCTGTGGCGCGAGGCCGGCGAGCGGCACTACGCGATGTTTTCCCAGGAAGACAAGCGCACGCCGATCCTGATCGAGGAATTCCCCATCGCCAGCCTGCGCATCAACCAGTTGATGCCGCAGCTCAAGGCCGCCTGGCAGGCCAGCGCGCCCTTGAGCCACAAGCTGTTCCAGGTCGAGTTCCTGACCACCCTGGCCGGCGACGCGATGATCACCCTGTGCTACCACCGTCCGCTGGACGAGCACTGGCACGCCGCGGCGAGCAAGCTGGCAGCCGACCTGAACGTCAGCGTCATCGGCCGCTCCAAGGGCAAGCGCGAAGTCATCGGCCACGACTACGTGGTGGAGAAGCTCGAAGTCGGCGGTCGCACCTTCAGCTATCGCCAGCCCGAAGGCGCCTTCACCCAGCCCAACGGCACCGTCAACCAGAAGATGCTCAACTGGGCCTATGAAGCCCTAGGCGAGCGCTCGGACGACCTGCTGGAGCTGTACTGCGGCAACGGCAACTTCACCCTGCCCCTGGCCACCCGGGTGCGCAAGGTACTGGCCACCGAGATCAGCAAGACCTCGGTCAACGCGGCCTTGAGCAACCTCAGCGAAAACGCGGTGGATAACGTCAGCCTGGTGCGCCTGTCCGCCGAAGAGCTGACCGAAGCCCTGAACGAAGTGCGTCCGTTCCGCCGCCTGCAAGGCGTGGACCTGAAGAGCTACGAGTTCGGCAGCGTGTTCGTCGACCCGCCGCGCGCCGGCATGGACCCGGACACCTGCGAGCTGACCCGGCGCTTCGACAACATCCTGTACATCTCCTGCAACCCGGAAACCCTGGCGGCCAACATCGCCCAGTTGCACGACACCCACCGTATCACCCGCTGCGCGCTGTTCGACCAGTTCCCGTGGACCCACCACATGGAATCCGGGGTGTTGCTGACCCGGCGTTAAGTGCTGCTCGCGCAACACCCACAGCCGTCCTCGCGACGGCTGTTTTGTCTCTGCTCACGACAGCGCCTGCACCTTGCGCGGACGCCCGCCCTTCTTGCCGTTGAGCCGGGCCGCCTGGGCCTTGGCCTCGCTGCTCCGACTACCGTTGCGCGAGGCGACTACCTGCGCCGCCATATCCATCAACGGCTGGCTGGCCGAGATCAGCCCGGCGATGGACACCTGGAGATCTCGCCCCTCATGGCAGATGGCCGTTCCGGCAAAACCCAGTTCCAGTTGGTGCAGCTCCTCGGGCGAAAAATCCTCGAACTCAGGGTAGTGCTGCACCGGTAACAGGATCGCCGTACCGTCGGCGAAACCAATCGCCAGGCAAGGCTCCTGATAGCTCAGCGTGGCAGCCTGCAGGCCCGACCGGCAGCGCGACTCGCCCCGCACAATGGCCTGTTCCAGCGCAGCCTCTGTCAATGCTTCGACAGTCGGCGCTTTAGCCTTGATGATTTTCACAACTCGATCTCCACCCCGTCCGGCGCCCCCGCCAGCAGCAACCGGGTTCTGTTCTGCTCACTCACGTAACACGCCGACTCGATCAGATAGACCTGACGCCCGGCACTGGATTTCTCTACCACCGCGTCCGCCTGCCAGTCCCACAATTGGCGATCAAGGAACACCGTGCGCAAACCGCGCCACCAGATACGGCGCGCCTGCTGCAAATGCCCGGGCTGCCTCAACGCCTGCCGCACCCCCTCCAGCATCGCCAACGGTGGCCCCCGCCCTGCCGGGACCACATCCCACAGCTCGACCCCGCCGTGCCAGAAACTGAAGGTGAAGCGAGCGCTCCATCGCCCCCCCGTCCACATGCACATGCGGCGGGCAATGCTCGTCGCGCAACATGATCACCACGGCCAATCCCTTGTAAGCGAACACTTTCATGCTAACCCATCCGTTAGGTTTTTAATTCGATACACCGCTGATTCCGACCATCGGCGCTTTCGACCTGTCGGCCCCCGAATATCAGGTTAGGTGCGAAGATCGCCGGAAGACTCAGGCTGCGGCAGGCAAGTCGTAAGCAATTCTTGCGCAGCGGAATGGGGCATAGGCATGCCAGGGACTCCGTTCGATCATCGAACACTGATTGCAACTTCTGGCGACAACTCTCCCGCCGTCAATTGACCAAATTAACTAGTTGGTACAATTTATTCGCCACGCGGGCTTTCCAGGCCACGCCCATAAAAACAATGGAGATCCCTCTGATGCCCCCTATCGTTCTGGTGCTCAACGGCCCGAACCTGAACCTGCTCGGCACCCGCGAACCCGCGACCTATGGCCGCGAAACCCTGGCGGACATTTCTGCCCTATGCGGCCATGCCGCCGCGGAATTCGGCCTGGCCGTGGAGTTTCGCCAGACCAACCACGAAGGCGAGTTGCTGGACTGGATTCACGGTGCCCGCGGGCGCTGTGCCGGGATCCTGATCAACCCGGCCGCCTGGACCCACACCTCGGTGGCGATCCGCGATGCCCTGGTGGCCAGCGAACTGCCGGTGATCGAAGTGCATCTGTCGAACGTCCATGCCCGCGAACCCTTCCGTCATCATTCCTTTGTCTCGAGCGTTGCCCTGGCGGTAATGTGCGGCTTCGGCAGCCACGGCTACCACCTGGCGCTGGCGCATTTCGCCCAGCACCTGTCAGGAGCCCAGGCATGACCCAGCGAAACACCGTACTGGCCGGGCTGATCGGCGCCGGCATCCAGGCCTCGCGCACCCCGGCGCTGCATGAGCATGAAGGCGATGCCCAGGGCCTGCGCTACCTGTACCGGCTGATCGACCTCGACCAGCTGCAACTCGACAGCAGAGCCCTGTCCGACCTGCTGCTGGCCGCCGAACGCATGCACTTCACCGGGCTGAACATCACCTTCCCGTGCAAGCAGAGCATCATTCCGCTGCTCGACGAACTGTCGCCCGAAGCCCGGGGCATCGGCGCGGTGAACACCGTGGTGCTCAAGGATGGCAAGCGCATCGGCCACAACACCGACTGCCTGGGTTTTGCCGAGGGTTTACGCCGTGGCTTGCCCGGTGTCGCCCTGGAACGGGTGGTGCAGATGGGCGCCGGTGGGGCCGGCGCGGCGGTGGCCCATGCACTGCTCAGCGAAGGTGTGCGGCAACTGAGTATCTTCGACGTGGACAGCGCCCGCGCCCAAAGCCTGGCGGACAACCTCAGCCAGCATTTCGGCCCGGGCCGGGCCAAGGCCGGCCTCGACTTACCCGCCACCCTGGACACCGCCGACGGCCTGGTGAACACCACCCCCATGGGCATGGCCAAGCTGCCGGGCATGCCGGTGCCGGTCGAGCTGCTGCGCGGCGAATTGTGGGTGGCGGAGATCGTCTACTTCCCCCTGGAGACCGAGCTGCTGCGCAACGCCCGCGCCCTCGGCTGCCGCACCCTGGACGGCGGCAACATGGCGGTGTTCCAGGCGGTGAAGGCGTTCGAACTGTTCAGCGGCGTGGCGCCGGATGCCCAGCGCATGCTGGCGCATTTCCAGAGCATGAAAGGCTGACAGGCAATCGCGAGCAAGCTCGCTCCTACAGGGTTATGCCCACTGACAGGAGCGGGATTTGCTCACGATGAATCTCAAGCTTGCAGGTAGCGCAACACCGACTCGCAGATCATCTCGCGGTGACGCTGCTTGATCGCCTCGTCGGGCAGGTCGATCTGGAAGATCTCGCCAAAGGTGTGGCGGTTGGAGACGCGGTAGAAGCAGAACGAGCTGATCAGCAGGTGCACATCCAGCGGGTCCAGGCCGGCGCGAAACACGCCCTCGTCGGCACCGCGCCGCAGGATCTCGCCCAGGGCATGCAGGATGGTGTTGTTCATCGCCTTGATCGCACCGGAGCGCTTCACGTACTCGGCGTTGTGGATGTTCTCGATGCTGACGATGCGCACGAAATCGACATTGCGATCATGGTGGTCGAAGGTGAACTCCACCAGCCGGCGAATCCCCTCCCGCGGCGCCAGCTCCGCCAGGTGCAGGCGGCTTTCGGTGCTGCGGATATCGCCGTAGAGCTTCTCCAGCACCTCGACGTACAGCTGCTCCTTGCTGCCGAAGTAGTAATAGATCATGCGCTTGGAGGTGTGGATGCGCTCGGCGATGGCATCCACCCGGGCCCCGGACAGACCTTGCTGCACGAACTCGACAATGGCTTCTTGAAGAATGTTCTCGCGGGTCTTTTCCGGGTTGTTCTTGCGACTCTTGCGCGGCTCGATTACGGGCTGCTCCGGCGCTACGGAGAGTTCTGAGGTCATTGTCATTCTTAGGCTCACGGCCATCTCTGCACACGCGGGCGATTATGGGCCGCCTCGCGCGGCGAAAGAAAGCAAGATGGCGGCCCTTTGCCGCCGCCGTTACGAAACTCCTACAACTTGGCCTGTCGCACCGCTCCGCTACGGGACTTGGCCATGGCCGCCAGGCGCACCGCGACGTTCGCCGCGCCATAACCGGCATAGCCCTGCTTGCGCTGGATGATCTCGAAAAAGAAGCGCCCTTCGAACGGCTCGGTGTAGACATGGAACAGCTCGCCGCCCTGGACGTCGCGATCGTAGAGCACGTTGTAGTACGCCAACTCACTGAGGAACTCGTCGTCGAAATCGAAGCGCGCCGCCAGGTCGTCGTAGTAGTTGAGCGGGATATCCAGCAACGGCACGCCCGCCGCCTTGGCCCGACTGACCTCGGCAAAGATATCGTCGCAATCGAAAGCAATGTGATGCACCCCCGAACCGCCATAACTGGACAGCGCATGGGAGATCGCAGTCTTGCGGCTCTCGGAAATGTTCAGCGGCAACCGGATGCTGCTGCAACGGCTGCGCAGCGCCCGGCTCTTCACCAGGCCGTAGGGGTCGGGCAGCACCACCTCGTCATCGGCGGTGAAATCCAGCAGGCTCTTGTAGAACAGCACCCAGCTGTCAAGGCTGTCGGCCGGCAGCGCCATGGCCATGTGGTCGATGCGCTTGAGGCCCCCCTTGGCCACCACGCCGGGGAGCAGATTGAAATCGGTGTCGTACAGGTGCTGACCGCCCTGCTCCTGGTCCACCAGGTAGATCAGGCTGCCATCCAACTCGCGCACGGCACTCAGCTCCAGCTCGTTGGGGCCTACCAACCCGCGATAGGGCTGGCCCTTGTAGGCCACCGCGCGCGCCAGGGCCTTGGCCCGGTCCTTGACCCGGATCGCCGTGGCGCACACCGAAGGGCCGTGGGCTTCGAAGAAACTGTGGGCAAAGGAGTACGGCTCGGCGTTGAGGATCAGGTTGATATCGCCCTGGCGCATCAGGCTGACATTCTTCGAGCGATGCTGGCCGGCCCTGGCGAACCCCAGGCGCTCCAGCCAGCCGCCGAGCTTGGCCCCCAGGGCTTCGTCCACGGCGAATTCGAGAAACTCGGTGCCGCCGTAGTCACTGGCCGGCGGCGGCGCGAACAGCGTATCGAGGTTGGCCACCGGCGCGGCTTCCTGCTCCAGGCGCTGGCGTGTCTTCTCCTCCAGGTACAGCAGCGAACGCAGGCCGTCCGCGGCGTTGGCCCGGGGTGGCGCGGCGCGGAAACCGTCGTTGAAGATCTCCAGCGACAAGGGCCCGGTGTAACCGCTCTTGATGATCGGCGCGAGGAACCCCGGCAGGTCGAAGTCGCCCTGCCCCGGGAAGCAGCGAAAGTGCCGGCTCCACTCCAGCACGTCCATGGCCAGCAGCGGCGCGTCAGCCATCTGCACGAAGAAAATCCGGTCCCCGGGAATCTCGGCGATCGCCGCCGGGTCGCCCTTGAGCGACAGGGTGTGGAAGCTGTCGAGCAGTACCCCCAGGCTTGGGTGATCGGCCGCGCGGACAATGTCCCAGACCTGTTGATACGTATTGACGTGCCGGCCCCAGGCCAGGGCTTCGTAGCCGATCCGCAGGCCGCGGCTGCCGGCGCGCTCCGCCAGCAGGCGCAGGTCGTCCACCAGGATCTGCCGGTCGCCGACACTGTCGGCGGCGACATTGCTGCACACCAGCACCAGGTCGGTGCCCAGTTCCTGCATCAGGTCAAACTTGCGCTCGGCCCGCTCCAGGTTGCGTTGCAAGCGGTCGCGACGGCAGCCTTCGAAATCGCGGAAGGGCTGGAACAGCGTAATGGCGATGCCCAGGTCCGCGCACATCTGGCGGATTTCCCGGGGGCTGCCATCGTAGTAGAGCAGGTCGTTCTCGAAGATCTCCACACCGTCGAAACCGGCGGCGGCAATGGCTTCGAGCTTTTCCGGCAGGGTGCCGCTCAAGGAGACGGTGGCGATGGAACGCTGCATGGTTCAACTCCCGGTAATGACAGGCGCGCGCGTTTTTGGGGATAGACAGGATTGGATGGGGCGGATTATTGAGCCGGGTTTTGCAGACAGCAATTCAATATGTACGAACCGGTTAGTTTTTCGTTCGATTATCGAACACAATGGCGGTTGGCGAATTGACGATGTTTCGCCCGCTGCGCACCATCGACAGCACATTGAGCCGGCGCCGAACCACCGGTTTCAATGGCCCAAGACCCAGAACACACCATAAGAATTTCAAAAATCGGGTACACCCTCATGCTTGCATTCAACGCCCCACACTTGCGCTCGGCCCCACGGTTTTCACGCGGCCGGACCTGTAACCGCCTCCTTCGCACGGACCCACCACGGCCCCTGACCGTGCCTGCACGCTGACCACAACGCTCCGAGCGCCGCGCCCGATACGCGCCGCCCGAAGCCCTCAGCCGATCGATCCTCGACACCACCCGCGGCCCCTGCCCCGGCAGACGATCGATCACGCGCCCTAGAGTCCCGACGAGTTGTCCCTCGTCAGTCATTGAACGGATGGCACACATGATTCCTTCTCAAAGCTCTCCCATGGCCCCGAGCCTCGGCACCGCCTCCGGCGGCATCGGCGACAAGATCCGCGGCGCCATGGCAGTGGGCAAGACCCGCTGGGGCATGCTCGCCCTGGTGTTCTTCGCCACCACCCTGAACTACATCGACCGCGCCGCCCTGGGGGTGATGCAGCCGATCCTGGCCAAGGAAATGAGCTGGACGGCGATGGACTACGCCAACATCAACTTCTGGTTCCAGGTCGGCTACGCCGTCGGTTTCGTGCTGCAAGGGCGGCTGATCGACCGGGTCGGCGTCAAACGCGTGTTCTTCTGCGCGGTGCTGCTGTGGAGCCTGGCCACCGGCGCCCACGGCCTGGCCACTTCGGCAGCGGGCTTCATGGTCTGCCGCTTCATCCTCGGGCTGACCGAGGCCGCCAACTACCCGGCCTGCGTGAAGACCACGCGCCTGTGGTTCCCGGCCGGCGAACGCGCGGTGGCCACTGGCATCTTCAACGCCGGGACCAACGTCGGGGCGATGTTCACGCCGATGCTGCTGCCGCTGATCCTGCATGCCTGGGGCTGGCAGGCGGCATTCCTGTGCATGGCTTCGCTGGGCGGCATCTGGCTGCTGTTCTGGGGCCTGAAGTACTTCAACCCGGAAGATCACCCCTCGGTCAAACAATCCGAGCTGGACTACATCCAGCGCGAGACGGAACCGGAACAGACCCGCGTGCCCTTCTCGCGCATCCTGCGCATGCGCGGCACCTGGGCTTTCGCCCTGGCCTACTCGCTCACCGCGCCGGTGTTCTGGTTCTACCTGTACTGGCTGCCGCCCTTCCTCAACCAGCAATACAACCTGGGCATCAACGTGACCCAGATGGGCATCCCGCTGATCATCATCTACCTGACCGCCGACTTCGGCAGCGTCGGCGGCGGCATCCTCTCGTCGTTCCTGATCGGCCGCGGGGTCAACCCGATCAAGGCGCGCCTGCTGTCCATGCTGCTGTTCGCCTGCTGCATCGTCGGCGTGGTCATGGCCGCCGGCGCCAGCAACCTGTGGCTGGCGGTGTTTGCCATCTCCCTGGCCATCGGCGCGCACCAGGCCTGGACCGCCAACATCTGGAGCCTGGTGATGGACTACACGCCCAAGCACATGATGAGCACGGTGTTCGGTTTCGGCGGCATGTGCGCGGCCATCGGCGGCATGTTCATGACCCAGCTGGTGGGCCACATCCTGACCGTCACCAACAACAATTACACCGTCTTGTTCACCCTGATCCCGACGATGTACTTCATTGCCCTGACCTGGATGTACTTCATGGCCCCGCGCAAGATCCCGACAGTAGAAGACTGACCCTCGCCTCTCGCAGGCCCGGTTCCGGGCCTGCTTTTTTCAAGGAGCAAAACCCGGCGCGAGCATGCTCGCTCCTACAGGGATATCCCCCCCCTCTTGCAGGAGCGAGCTTGCTCGCGAAAAAACCTCAAAGCCCCTGTAGCCGCTGCCGAGCCCCGCGAGGCTGCGACCGGCTCCGCGGGAGACGCAACCCCGTCGCAGCAGTAAGCCAGGCCGCCCCCTGAAGAGCGGCCGCGGCTGGCGAATCAGAAATCGAAGAACACCGTCTCCCCTTCCCCCTGGATGCGGATATCGAAGCGGTACGCCCGCTGCCCATCCACTTCACAGGGCTGGGCCAGCAGGGTTTCCCGGCGTTGCGGCTGCTCGATCAGGTTCAGCACCGGGCAAGCGGCGTTGGCCTCGGCCTCGTCGGCGAAATACAGGCGGGTCTGCAGGTGAATGTTGATCCCCCGGGCGAACAGCGACACGTTGATGTGCGGCGCCATCGGCACCCCGGCGGCATTGTTCACCACCCCCGGCTTGACCGTGTGCAGCGTCCACTCGCCGGCATCGAAGGTGGTGGCCGTGCGGCCGAAGCTGTTGAAGGCTTTCTCGGAATCGAACACCGGGTCGTAGACGCCCTCGTGGTCGGCCTGCCAGAACTCCAGGAACGAGTCGCGCACCAGGTGGCCGTTGCCGTCATACACGTGGCCGATCAGCAGGATCTTCTCGCCTCGGGCCTCGGGCGTGGCCATCCGGTTCCAGATTTCCTCGTTGCGGGTCGGGTTGCCCGCGGCGGCCAGGGCCAGGCCGATGTGCACGTAAGGGCCGGCCGTTTGCGAAGGGGTTTCGGGCAGCAATTGGATAGGCATGGCGGGCTCCTCAGCAATTCTCGAAGTGGGTCTTGCGCTGGCCGCGCAACACGATGTCGAAGCGATAGGCCAGGCAGTCCATCGGGTTGGCGCTGCTCATGTCCAGCCGCGCGATCAGGCTCTGCACCGCTTCCGGGTTGGCGATCGACTTGACGATCGGGCACATCGGGATCAGCGGGTCGCCTTCGAAATACAGCTGGGTGATCAGGCGCGTAGCGATCGACGGCCCGCTGATGGAGACGTGGATATGCGCCGGACGCCAGTCGTTCGGGCCGTTGCGCCACGGATAGGGGCCGGGCTTGACGGTGCGGAAGCTGTAATAGCCGTCACGGTCGGTCAGGGTCCGGCCGACGCCGCCGAAGTTCGGGTCCAGGGGCGCCAGGTAGCGGTCGTTCTTGTGCCGGTAGCGGCCGCCGGCGTTGGCTTGCCACATTTCCACCAGGGTATGGGGAATCGGCTTGCCGTACTGGTCGCAGACCCGGCCGGCGACGATGATCCGCTCGCCTACCGGCAAGCCGCCGTTATTGAAGTTGAGCAGCAGGTCGTTGTCGAAACGCCCGAATTTCAGGTGGGAAAAGTCCGGGCCGCCGGTTTCGCTCACCGATTGCGGGATGCTCACCAGCGCCTGGCGCGGCGAGCGGGCCACGGAGGTCTTGTAGTCGGGGGTCAGGGCCTTGGGGTGCCAATTACGGTCACGGATCACGAAGCGACTGCTGTCTGCATCAGACATGTCGATCTCCTGTTGTTTGATTTATGGAGCACAGCCCGCGCAGTTTCAAACAACAAGCGCCCTACGGATATTGAATAACCGCCCTCTATCAATAACCAAAAGGTTATGGATAACGCCCCTCGCGATAGGCCTGGCCGACTTCCCGCAGCACCTCGACACACCACTGCGCCGCCAGCGACAGCGGCAGGCTGGCATTGCTGGAGATCCCCACCGAGCCCCCCGGCTCGTGCTGCCCGAGGTCGATTTCCCGCAGTTCGCCGTTGGCCAGGTCCAGGCGCACTGCGTCCAGCGGGGCGATCCACAGCGCATCGCTGGACAGCGCGTAACGCCGGCTCAGGGCCAGAGACAGGGTTTCCAGGCGCTGGCGCGACTGGTTGATGCCGCACTGCACGAACAGGCTGTCGGCGAACTTGCGGATGGTGGTGCCGGCCAGCGGCAGCACCAGCGGGTAGCGTTCCAGAGCACTGCGCTCCAGCGGCCCCTGTAGCAACGGATGCTCGGGGCGCGCCACCAGGGTCATGGACTCGCTGTACAGGTGCTCGAAACTCAAGCCCTGGATCTGTGGGCTGTCGGTCATGCGCCCGATCACCAGATCGACATCGCCGACCCGCAGCTGCGACAGCAGGTAGGCACTGGGACCGGTGACCACGCTCACCACCAGCGCCGAATGCCGTTCGTGCAGGCGCCGCACCACCTCCGGCAGCAGCTGGCTTTCGGCGGTCGACAGCACCCCGAGGCGCACCACGCCGCCGGCGTATTCGCCGCCGCGCAGGCTGTTCACCCCCTCGCGCAACGCCTGCACCGACGGCCCGGCGTAACGCAAAAAGGCCAGGCCGGCCTCGGTCAGGCTGAGCCCGGCCTTGCTCCGGGCGAACAGCCGGGTGTCGAGCAGCTCCTCCAGCTCCTTGAGGGTCTTGGACATCGCCGGCTGGCTCACCGCGAGGGCATCCGCGGCCCGCGCCAGGCTGCCCTGGCGGGACATTTCAAGAAAACACACGAGGTGACGGAATTTGATGCGGGTATCGATGTTCAAAGGAGGCCCCGGATGTGTCGCGACAGGATCGATGCGGCTGTGGGCAATGGTAGCGTGCAGGCAAAAGGCTGACGACCGGACTGGCGTCGGCCCTGCTCTCCAGTAACACTGTCCAGCAAATTGAAACGAGGATTCCCCCATGCTTTGGAAGAAAGGACGGCGCAGCGACAACGTGGTGGATGCTCGCGATGACAGCGGTGGCGTCGGTGGCGGCGGCGGTTTGCGCTTGGGTGGCGGCAAGGGCCTGAGCCTGACCGCCATCATCCTGATCGTCGGTATCGGCTGGGTCACCGGCCAGGACCCGCTGCAGATCCTCGGCCAGCTCGTCGGGCAGATGGACCAGTCCTCGGCGCCCGCCACCACCCAGACCCGCCAGGCGCCGCCGGCCAACGACGAGCAGGCGGAGTTCGTGCGCTCCATTCTCGGCGACACCGAAGACACCTGGGGCCAGATCTTCCAGCAGGCCGGACGCACCTATCAGCAACCCAAGCTCATTCTGTTCCGCGGCCGGGTCAACTCCGCCTGCGGCTCGGCGACCTCCGCCACCGGCCCGTTCTATTGCCCGGCCGACCGGCAGGTGTACCTGGACATGGACTTCTTCCGCGAGATGGAACAGCGCTTCTCCGCCGCCGGCGACTTCGCCCAGGCCTACGTGATCGCCCACGAAGTCGGTCACCACGTGCAGACCCTGCTCGGCGTCTCGGCGAAGATCCAGGCCGCCCGCCAGCAGGGCCGGCAGATGGAGGGCGACGGCGGCCTGCTGGTACGCCAGGAACTGCAGGCCGACTGCCTGGCGGGCGTCTGGGCCAACCACGCACAGAAGCGCCTGAACTGGCTGGAGCCCGGGGATATCGAAGAAGCCCTGAACGCCGCCAACGCCATCGGCGACGACCGCCTGCAGCAGCAAGGCCAGGGCCGCGTGGTGCCGGACTCCTTCACCCACGGCACCTCGGCGCAGCGGGTGCGCTGGTTCAAGGCTGGCTTCAATCAGGGCCAGATCGCCCAGTGCGACACCTTCGCGGCGAAGAGCCTGTAATGCGTCGGGCGCTGGTGCTGCTCACCCTCTGGATGATCGGCATCGGCGCCCAGGCAAGCGCCCATGATGTCAAAACCATCAGCCCCGGACGGCTGGCTATCGACAATAGCGAGCTGGCCGTCGGCCTGAGCCAGGACTGGCAACGGCCATTGCCCGAGGTCCGGCGGGCGCTGATCATCGTTCACGGGCGCCTGCGCAACGCTCAGACCTACCTGCACAGCGCCGAACAGGCCGCGAGCCAGGCCGGGCAAAGCGCGACCACCCTGGTGATCGCGCCGCAGTTTCTCAACCAGCGCGATATCGAGCGTCACGCGTTACCCGATTCGCTGTTGCGCTGGCCGGGCAATGCCTGGATGGCCGGCGAACCCTCCAGCGGCCCCAGACCGATCAGTTCCTATGCGGCCCTGGACGCAATCATTACCCGGCTGGGCGATCGCCAGCGGTTTCCAGCCCTGACCGAAATCGTCATTGCCGGCCACTCCGGTGGCGCCCAGGTGGTGCAACGCTTTGCCCTGCTCGGCCGGCAGCATCCGCCCCTGGAAGATGACGGGATCAAGCTGCGCTATGTGATCGCCAACCCATCGTCCTATGCCTACTTCGACGAGCAGCGCCCGGTGAAGGTCGATGCCGGTGCCTGCCCTGGCTTCAACGACTGGAAGTACGGCCTGCTCAAGCTACCCGCCTATGCCACCGGCCAGACCGCGCAGCAACTGGAACAGACGTACATCAAGCGCGATATCACCTACCTGCTGGGCCAGCAGGACACCGATCCCCATCACCCGGCGCTGGACACCAGCTGCGCCGCCGAGGCCCAGGGCGCCTACCGCCTGGTGCGCGGCCACAACTTCTTCGACTACCTGCAACGGCGCCATGCCCAGGGGCTACAACAGCGACTGGTCGAAGTACCCGGGGTCGGGCATGACGGCGACAGGATGTTCACCTCGCCCGAGGGGCAGAAGGCGCTGTTCGGTCAGTGAACATTGCGTTGTCAGGAAGGACGCTATCGCGGGCGGCGATCCGACTTGCCCGCGATGGATTTCAGGCCAAGACCATCCGCCGCAGGACGCTGCAATCCTCGGCATGCCAGTCGGTCAACTCCGGCCACGGATTGTCCGGCAGGTTCACCAGCACCGTGCGGGTGCCCGCCGCACGGCCGCAGTCGAGGTCGAAACGGTAGTCGCCGACCATCACCATCTCGCCGGGCGCCACGTCCCAGGCTGCGGCCAGCTTCAGCAAGCCGCCCGGGTGTGGCTTGGGCGGCGCTTCGTCGCGCCCCAGGATGTCCTCGACGGCAAAGCAGTCGGCCAGGCCGATGGCCTCCAGGGTGACGTGGGCCAGCTCCCGCGCGTTGCGGGTCAGGATCCCCAGGCGATAACCCCGCGCTGCCAGGTCCCGCACCAGCTCCACCGCCCCCGGCGCCGGGCGCGAACCCAGGGCCAGGTCCCGTTCATGCTCCAGCAGCCAGGCGTGTTTCGCCGCGGCTTCATCAGCGGGCAAGGCCGCCAGATGGGTCAGGATGTCGTGCTCCGGCGGAATCGCCAGCGCCACGCGGATGGCCGCGAAATCATGCACGGCCACCGTCAGGGTGCCGTCCATGTCGAACACCCAGTGACGAACCTCGGCCAGGCTCATGCCCAGTCCTTGCGGTGACGGATCAGGCCTTCCTGGGTCACCGACGCCACCAGCTGGCCGGCGCGGTTGAACACGCTGCCCCGGGAGAAACCACGGGAATTGCCGGCCCACGGGCTGTCCATGGCATACAGCAGCCAGTCGTCGGCGCGCAGATCGGCATGGAACCACAGCGCGTGGTCGAGGCTGGCGACCTGCATGTCCTTCTGCCACACCGACTTGCCGTGAGGCAGCATCGAGGTGGTCAGCAAGCCGAAGTCCGAGGCGTAGGCCAGCAGGTATTTATGCAGCGCGGGGATGTCCGGCAGGCTGCCGTCGGCGCGAAACCAGACGTATTTGATCGGGTCCGCCGGCTGCGGGTTGTAAGGGTCTTTCTCGGTCACCGGGCGCACTTCGATGGGCTTGGGGCACAGCAGTTTTTCGCGCATGTGCTCGGGGATCAGGTGCGCCCGCTGCTGGGTGATTTCCAGTTCCGACGGCAGGTTCTCCGGGCCGACCACCTGGGGCATGGTGTCCTGGTGCTCGAAGCCTTCCTCGTCGTACTGGAACGAGGCGCTGCAGGTGAAGATCGGGTTGCCCTTCTGGATCGCCGTCACCCGGCGGGTACTGAAACTGCCGCCGTCGCGCACTCGGTCGACCTGGTACACCACCGGCAGCGCGGCGTCGCCCGGACGCAGGAAATAACCGTGCAGCGAATGCACATGGCGGGCCTCTTCCACCGTCTGGCTGGCCGCGGACAGGGACTGACCCAGCACCTGGCCGCCGAACAGCTGACGGAAGCCCAGGTCCTGGCTACGACCGCGAAACAGGTTTTCCTCGATCGGTTCCAGGGTCAGCAGGTCGACCAGATCATCCAACACATGGCTCATTCAGACTCTCCTCACACAGGGCAATGCCGCGCAGTCGTGGCTGCCGCGGTCGATTCAATCGGTTCACGCACACAATGGGCCCACTCCAGATGCCCCCGGCCTGCTATCCATGCAAGGTTTCCAACCATTGTTCGCGGTTGATGCGATACAGCACATGATGACGCAGCGGATGCTCGCTGCCGAGCTTCGGATGTTCAAAATCGCCGTCCGGGGCATAGCGCATGCCGATGGCCTGCATGACCTTCTGCGACGGCAGGTTGCCTTCGGTGGTGAAGGCGACGATCTCCTGCAGGGCCAGGCGATCGAAACCACAGCGCAACGCGGTCCAGGCCGCTTCGCTGGCATAGCCCAGGCCCCAGTGCTCGCGCGCCAGGCGCCAGCCGATTTCCACCGCCGGGGTGAAGGGCGCCTCGAAGCCCACCACACCCAGCCCGGTAAAGCCGATGAAGGCCCCAGTGTCCTTGCGCTCCAGCGCCCACAGGCCAAAGCCGTGCTCGGCGAAATGCCCGCGAATCCGGCCAATCATCGCGGCGCTTTCCAGGCGGCTCAGCGGGGCCGGGAAATAACGCATGACCTGCGGATCGGCGCACATTGCCGCGAACGCCGGCAAATCCTCGTCGCGCCACTGGCGCAACAGCAGTCGAGCGCTTTCGAGTTGCAGTATCGGCTCCATCATCCCCTCCATTTTCATGGGTGCCAGTCTACATCGCTGGTAGGATCCTTTTCGGATTCCCCCTATGAAATTGCCATGTCACTGCCGCTGATCTACCACGACGACTACAGCCCCGAGTTCCCCGCGGAGCACCGCTTTCCCATGGACAAGTTCCGCCTGCTGCGCGACCACCTGGTGGACAGCGGCCTGACCCGCGACGCCGACCTGCTGCGCCCGCAGCTGTGCCCGCCGGAGATCCTCGCCCTGGCCCACGACCCCGGGTACATCGAACGCTATATGGCCGGCGAGTTGTCGCGCGAAGACCAGCGGCGCCTCGGCCTGCCGTGGAACGAAGCCCTGGCCCGGCGCACCGTGCGCGCCGTCGGCGGCTCGCTGCTGGCCGCCGAACAGGCCCTGGAACATGGCCTGGCCTGCCACCTGGCCGGCGGCACCCATCACGCCCACTACGACCACCCGGCGGGCTTCTGCATCTTCAACGACCTGGCGGTGATCAGCCATTACCTGCTGGAAGCCGGCCGGGTCGGCCGGGTGCTGATCTTCGACTGCGACGTGCACCAGGGCGACGGCACGGCGCGGATTCTCGAACACACCCCGGACGCGGTGACCGTCTCGCTGCACTGCGAAAAAAACTTCCCGGCGCGCAAGGCCACCAGCGACTGGGACATCCCCCTGCCGATGGGCATGGGCGACGCCGACTACCTGAAGGTGGTCGACGATGCCCTCAATTACCTGCTGCCGCTGTACCAGCCGGACCTGGTGCTGTACGACGCCGGGGTGGATGTGCACAAGGACGATGCCCTGGGCTACCTGAAACTCACCGACCAGGGCGTCGCCGCCCGCGACGAACAGGTGATGCGCCATTGCCTGGGCCGCGATATCCCGGTGCTCGGGGTGATCGGCGGTGGCTACAGCAAGGATCGCCAGGCCCTGGCCCGCCGCCATGGCATCCTCCACCACAGTGCGCAGCGGGTGTGGACGTCATCGGGTTGTCATTGAAACCTGGACGCCTTACCCACATTCGCTGTGGAACTGCTTGTGGATAACCTGAGTGCAAGGGGCTACAGCCCATAGTGGGCAGCCCCTGCAGCCAGCCGATCATTTTTTGACCAGCCGCCAGCAACCGCTCGTCATCCTCCGAATCCCCCCCTGCCCGGATACTCCAGGCGAGAGGTTGTCGTTAACCCTGGCGCCCCAAGGCGCCAGCGCTGGAAAGCCTTCATCAACCGGTCATGACGTCGTGAGCGCCTTACCCCCAATCTCTGTGGAGCCGCTTGTGGATAACCTGAGTGCAAGGGGCTACAGGCCATACAGATCGGAGCTTACAGAGCATCGATCATTTTCTGACCAGCTCTAGGGGCGCGGTTGAAAACGGCGAAGTGAATGTGATTGCACAGGAGATTCTGCGGCCTTGCCCAGCCCTCGGAAGACCGGCAAAAAACCTTCATCAAGCAGTCATGCAACCGTGGGCGCCTTACCCCCAATCTCTGTGGAGCCCCTTGTGGATAACCTGAGCGCAAGGGGCTGCAGGCCACACCAACCGGCGCCCGCAGAGCATCGATCAGTTTTTGACCAGCACTGTGCATACCGGCAAAAACCGTGGGCAACAGCCCCATCGGCGCTTGCCATGGAGGTCCCGCGCGCCTGTCCCGAAGGCGCCTGAACACCTTCATTCCAGCGTCATGAAACTGTGCCCGCCTTACCCCCAATCTCTGTGGAGCCCCTTGTGGATAACCTGAGCGCAATCGGCTACAGCCCATACCGGGCGAGCCCTGCAGGGCATCGCTCAGTTTTTGACCAGCCGCTGCGCCAGCCCTCGCGGGACGCGTGAAGCCTTGGCGCTGGCCTCGCCTCGGGTAGAATGCCCGGCTTATTCCGCCACGCCGCTGCTCGCCATGACCTTATCCAGCCCCACCCTCCCCCATCACGTCGCCATTATCGGTGGCGGCCCCGCCGGCCTGATGGCGGCCGAGGTGCTGAGCCTGGCGGGCGTGCGGGTCGACCTCTACGACGGCATGCCCTCGGTGGGCCGCAAGTTCCTGCTGGCCGGGGTCGGCGGCATGAACATCACCCATTCCGAGGCCTACCCGGCCTTTGTCTCGCGCTATGCCGAGCGCGCGCCGCAGATCGCCCCATTGCTGCGCGAGTTCGGTAGCGAAGCCTTGTGCCAGTGGATTCACGACCTGGGCATCGACACCTTCGTCGGCAGCTCGGGCCGGGTGTTCCCCACCGATATGAAAGCCGCGCCACTGCTGCGCGCCTGGCTCAAGCGTCTGCGCGATGCCGGCGTGGTTATCCACACCCGCCATCGCTGGCTCGGCTGGAACGTCGACGGCAGCCTGCGCATCCACGGCCCGGAAGGCGAACAGCCGGTGCAGGCCGACGCCCTGCTGCTGGCGCTGGGCGGCGGCAGTTGGGCGCGCCTGGGCTCGGACGGGGCCTGGATACGACCGCTGGAACAGCGCGGCGTGCAGCTGGCGCCGCTGCAACCGAGCAATTGCGGGTTTGAAGTACAGGGCTGGAGCGAGCTGCTGCGCGCCAAGTTCGCCGGCGCACCGCTGAAGAACGTCGCCATCGGCCTGAGCGACGACACGCCGCGCCTCGGCGAATGCGTGATCACCGAGACGGGCATCGAGGGCAGCCTGATCTATGCGCTGTCAGCGCCGATTCGCGAGGCGATCAATCGCCACGGCTCGGCCACCGTGCATATCGACCTGCTGCCGGACAGGTCCCGGGACCGGGTCCAGGCGGCATTGAGCAAACCACGGGGTTCGCGCTCCATGGCCAAGCACCTGCACAGCCAGCTGGGCATCGACGGCGTGAAAGCCGCGCTGTTGCGTGAACTGACCGGTGCCGAGTGTTTCGCCGACCCGGCATTGCTGGCCACGGCGATCAAAGCCCTGCCATTGACTCTGGTGCGCACCCGCCCCCTGGACGAAGCCATCAGCAGTGCGGGCGGTGTGATGTTCGAGGCCATGGATCAGCGTTTGATGCTCAAGCAACTGCCCGGTGTGTTCTGCGCCGGGGAAATGCTCGACTGGGAAGCGCCCACCGGCGGCTACCTGCTCACCGCCTGTTTCGCCAGCGGGCGGGCGGCGGGGTTGGGCCTGCTCGAGTGGTTGCAACACAAGGCCTGAACCCGGCCCTGTAGCCGCTGCCGAGCGAAGCGAGGCTGCGAACGGCTGCGCAGCAGCCGCCAAAGCAAACGACCCGGTTTCTCCAGGAGAACCGGGTCGTTTGCTTTTACGAGGACTGCGTCCTCGATCGCAGGCTGCGCCAGCGGCTACAGGGCCGCTGTTGGTCTCTGGCTTACGGCTTACGCTTGCGCGGGCCGGTGTTGAACGCCGGGACCTTGCGCACCGGCTTGACCGCTGGCGCTTCGGCCACTTCGCCACTATCCACCCACTTGCCCAGGTTGCGCTTGCCACCACCGCCGGAGGTCTTGGGCTTCTTCGGTTTTTTCGGCTTCTTGATCACCTGGCCGCTGGCGTCGGTTTCCGGTACCCGGTGGTCCGGGATGAAGTCCGGCTCGTCCTGCCGCTTGAGGGTCTGGCGGGTCAGCACTTCGATGGCCGACAGCAGGTTCACCTCATCGGCGCACACCAGCGAGATCGCCTCGCCGGTAGCGCCGGCGCGGCCGGTACGGCCGATGCGGTGGATGTAATCCTCGGCGACGATCGGCAGGTCGAAGTTGACCACCAGCGGCAGGTCTTCGATGTCCAGGCCGCGGGCCGCCACGTCGGTGGCCACCAGGATCTGGATCTCGCTGGCCTTGAACCGGTCCAGGGCGCGCTGGCGCGTGGCCTGGGGCTTGTCGCCGTGGATGCCGTCGGCGTTCACGCCCTGGCCCTGCAGGCGTTCCACCAGGGCGTCCACGCCGTTGCGGGTCTTGGCGAACACCAGCACCTGCTTCCAGCGGTGCTTGCGCAGCAGGTGGCTGAACAGCTCCGGCTTGCGCTTCTTGTCCACCGTCACCACCCATTGCTTGACCGTGTTGGCGGCCACGTTGCGCGGGCTGACTTCGATGCTCAGCGGGTCCTTGAGCATCTGCCCGGCCAGCAGGCGGATGTCGTCGGAGAAGGTCGCGGAGAACAGCAGCGTCTGGCGCTTCTTCGGCAGTGCGCGGTAAATGTTCGCCAGTTCCTCGGAGAACCCCAGGTCGAGCATGCGGTCGGCTTCGTCCAGCACCAGGGTCTGCAACTGATTGAACTTCAGCGCGTTCTGGCGGAACAGATCGAGCAGACGGC
>NZ_JBNNVU010000061.1:0-32047 GCF_050280705.1 Pseudomonas sp. NPDC089530
TCTGCCCGGGGGCCAGTTGGAACACCCCGTCGTCGAGAAACAACAGGCCGATCGGCAAGTCGAAGGCGCCGCCTGCCAGTACGATGTCCAGGGCTGCACTACGTGATCACCAAGGGCCAGCTCAAGGCCGAAAACAAGGTGGTGGTCGAGCAGCTGGAACTGGGGGAAAAGGTCGACAGTCCGGATGCCGTGAGCCTGCCATTGAAGCTGGCCGTCGCCCTGCTCAAGGACGTCGACGGCAAGATCTCCATCGAACTGCCGGTGACCGGCGACCTCAACAATCCGCAATTCAGCGTCATGCCGATCATCTGGCAGACCCTGCGCAACCTGATCGTGAAAGCGGCCGCGGCCCCGTTCAAGCTGATCGGCGGGCTGGTCGCGGGTAGCGGCGCGGAAGACCTGGGCAGCGTCTCGTTCGCCCCGGGCTCCAGCGAGCTGAACCCGGACGCGGAAGCAGCGCTGGTCAAGCTGTCCAGCGCGCTCAAGGAGCGTCCGACCCTGCGCCTGGAGATCGAAGGCACCGCCGCGCAAAGCAGCGATGGCCCGCTGATCGCCGAGCAACGCCTGGAGCGGGAATACCAGTACAACTACTACAAGATGCTCCAGCGCCGCGGCGAAAAAGTGCCGGCCCAGGCGTCGTTGCTGCAAGTGCCGGAAGGCGAGAAAGGCCCGCTGCTCGAAGGCATCTATCGCACCCGCCTCAAGGCCCAGCCACCGGCCGAATGGAAGGACCTGGGCAAGGAAGAACGCACCGCGAAAATGCGCGAAGGCGTGATCAAGTTCTGGAGCGACAGCGATGTCTTGCTGCGCCAGCTGGGCCAGGAACGGGCCAGCAGCATCAAGGACTTCCTGGTGGATAAAGGCCAGTTGGCCGACGACCGGGTGTACTTCATCGACGCCAACCTCGGCCAGGCCGAAAGCGATGGCCGGGTCGTCACCCCGATGCATCTGGACGCCGAGTAAGCCCCCCTGCCTGCCGACCCGGAAACGGGTCGGTTTTCCCCGCCCACAATGAAACAGGCCCCAGCACAACGTGCCGGGGCCTGTTTCGTTTTTGCAACGTGGCTACGTCCTGGTGGCCGTTCGCATGAACCTTCAAGGAGGCGGCAGAGCTGACTCCCCCACCGCGCCTTATCCCTGTCCGGGCAAGATGCTTGGGCTTATTGGGTTTTCAGGCCGTCAGCCGAGACTGCCGTCACGCCCTTGATCTTCTTGGTGATGCTGACTGCGGTCTCTTTCTGCGACGCAGTCAGAGCAACGGTGGAAGAAAGAGAAACCACACCCTTGTTGGTTTCGACCTTGATGTCGGTACCCGGAATACCTTTTTCGGTAACGAGATCCGCTTTGACTTTGGTGGTGATCCAGGTGTCGGAAGTGGCCTCCTTGGCCTTGGTCACTTCACCCGCCGCGAGCACCATTGGCGCCTGAGTAGTTTGAGCGGCCTGGACAAATGCGACGTTAGCCATGGTCAGGGTCAGAGCGGTAGCAGTTGCAGCAGCGATAGCGAGCTTCTTCATACGAGTAACTCCTGTTCTTCTGGAAAGCCTGCTCCAGATCCCGGCAGCAGGGGTATTAGGTAGATTGCAGGCGTTATGCCAAGTTCAGAAAATCAATAAATCCCTTTAATATCAATCAGTTAGAAAAAACCCAGAATTCCACGACCATGCAAAATGCATGACTGCCGAATAATCCGCATGCAAGTTGCCTGTGCACGATCAGCTAACCACCTGAATTCTCGACACTTTCCCCAAAGTCTGACGCCTGGCCGGTATTCAACTGCCGCTGGCGCTGCAACCTTTGGGGGAGTAATCCGCAGGGACAGTGGTGGTGCATACCCAGCCATCGGCGTTGGTGCGGGTCAGGGTGAGGGTCTTGTTCAGCACCGGCGCCGGCGCATTGAGGATAGTGCAGCCAATCGCTCCGGAGCCGGTCGAGGCGGAGCCCGCAGCGGTCATGGTGCAATTCGAGGTCGCCGCCTTGCCCCCCACCAGCTCCAGGGTCGGATCGCCGCCCTGGTTCAGCACGTCCTCGAAGTTGACCTTCAGCGCCGACGTCTCGGCCAAGGCCGCGGTGACCTTGGCCCGCGCCTGATACTTGGAATACAGCGGCATGGCAAAGGTGGCCAGGATGCCGATGATCGCCACGACGACCAGCAATTCGATCAAGGTGAAACCTTTCTGATACTTCATCTCTCTGCTCCAGGCAGTGGATATCTGAGGGTCCGGACACTCGCCCACACAGCCATAGCACGGCCTGTGCCAGCGCCCGCGCCCCAGTGTTTACGGGGGTCGGCGACGCCGGGCCCAGGGCGGTGAGCGCCAGAAGTCGCACTATCTGACACTTTTTGTCAGCCAAGTGCCCGCGGCAGGCCACCATGGCCAACTACGCTGTCCATCAACCCGCGCGGACCCCGTCCAAGGAACGTATCGGGCCATTCAAACTCTATGGACCGGCCGCCGCGCACGTGCAGCGACCCATTCGATAGCGCACGGGGCACTGCCGGCCCCGAGGACATCCACCATCACCCGGGGCTCAACAGCATGGCGGTCAAAGCAGCAAAGATGAGTGTCTACCTGTGGGAAGGCACCGACCGGCAAGGCAGCAAACTGCGCGGCGAATTGAGCGGCCATACCCCCTCGCTGGTCCGGGCACAGCTGCGCAAGCAAGGCATCAGCCCGGCCCGGGTCAGGAAAAAGCCCCCTGCGCTGTTCCAGCGAGCGCCCGCCATCAAGGCCCGGGACATCAGCCTGTTCACCCGGCAGCTGGCGACCCTGATCAAGGCGGGTGTACCGCTGCTGCAAGCGTTCGACATCATTGCCGAGGGCTTCGATAACCCGAACATGGGCAAGCTGATGGCCGAGCTGAAACAGGACATCGCCGCTGGCAGCAGTCTCACCAGCGCCTTGCGCAAGAGGCCGCGGCATTTCGACGAGCTGTATTGCAACCTGGTGGAGGCCGGGGAACAGGCCGGCGCCCTGGAAACCCTGCTGGAGCGGGTGGCGACCTACCAGGAAAAAAGCGCCAACCTCAAGACCCGCATCCGCAAGGCCATGACCTACCCGCTGGCGGTGATCTGCGTGGCCCTGGTGGTCACCGGCATCCTGCTGGTCAAGGTGGTGCCGCAATTCCAGTCGATGTTCGCAGGCTTCGGCGCGCAGCTGCCGGTGTTTACCCAACTGGTGATCGCCCTCTCGGCATTCGTGCAGCAGTGGGGGTGGCTGCTGGCGGGCGGCCTGCTGGCCGGAGTGTTCGGCGTGCGCCAGGCCCACAGGCGCTCGCCGCGCTTTCGCCAGTGGCTGGACGTGGGCCTGCTGAAACTGCCGCTGGTGGCGCCGCTGCTGTACAAGTCCGCGGTGGCCCGCTACGCCCGCACCCTGTCCACCACCTTCGCCGCCGGAGTCCCGCTGGTGGAAGCCCTGGGCTCGGTGGCCGGGGCCACCGGCAACCAGGTGTTCAAACAGGCGGTGCAGCGGATCCGGCAGGATGTGGCGACCGGCATGCAGCTGCATTTCTCCATGCGTGCCTGCGGCATCTTCCCCGGTATGGCCATCCAGATGACCGCCATCGGCGAAGAGTCCGGGGCCCTGGACGCCATGCTGGAAAAGGTCGCGATCCACTACGAGGAAGAGGTCGATACCCTGGTCGATACGCTCAGCAGTCTCATGGAGCCCGTGATCATGGTAGTTTTGGGCACCCTGGTCGGCGGCCTGGTGGTCGCCATGTACTTACCCATCTTCCAACTCGGCACAGCGATCTGAACATGTCATTGAGTGAAGTCCTGGCCAGTTCCCCACTGGTCTTCGTGTTATCGACGCTGGTCCTGGGCCTGATTGTCGGCAGCTTCCTCAACGTGCTGATCTGGCGCCTGCCGAAGATGCTCGAACAGGACTGGAGCATCCAGGCCCGCGACATCCTGGGGCTGCCCGCCGAACCCGCCGGGCCGACCTACAACCTGCTGCTCCCCCACTCCCAGTGCCCGCACTGCGGGCACTCGATCCGCCCCTGGGAAAACATCCCGCTGCTCAGCTACCTGCTGCTACGCGGGCGCTGTTCCGCCTGCAAGACCGCGATCGGCCGGCGCTACCCGCTGGTGGAGCTGGCCTGTGGCCTGGTCTCGGCCCTGGTGGCCTGGCATTTCGGCTTTGGCTGGCAGGCCGGGCTGGTGCTGTTCCTGAGCTGGGGCCTGTTGGCGATGAGCCTGATCGATGCCGATCACCAGCTGTTGCCGGACGTGCTGGTGCTGCCCCTGTTGTGGCTGGGCCTGATCGTCAATGCCTTCGAGCTGTTCGTCAGCCTGCACGATGCGCTGTGGGGCGCGGTGGCCGGCTACCTGTGCCTGTGGTCGGTGTACTGGCTGTTCAAGCTGCTGACCGGCAAGGAAGGCATCGGTCACGGCGATTTCAAGCTGCTGGCGATGCTCGGCGCCTGGGGCGGCTGGCAGATTCTGCCGCTGACCCTGGTGCTGGCCTCACTGACAGGCGCCCTGATGGGGGTCGTCATGCTGCGCCGGCAGCGGGCGCAGATGTCCACGCCTATCCCTTTCGGTCCCTTTCTGGCCATCGCCGGCTGGATTGCCTTGCTCTGGGGTGGTCAAATAACCGACCACTATTTGCAGTTTGTCGGTTTCAGATGACCAAACCTGTTCTCAAACCATGGATTCTCGGCCTTACCGGCGGTATCGGCAGTGGCAAAAGCGCCGCGGCCCAACGCTTCATCGATCTGGGCATTCATGTCGTGGATGCCGATCACGCGGCCCGCTGGGTGGTCGAACCCGGCCGCCCGGCCCTGGCGCGGATTGCCGAGCATTTCGGCGACAGCGTGTTGCAGGCCGACGGCCAACTGGATCGCGCCGCGCTGCGCCAGTTGATCTTCGAGGTACCGCAACAACGCCTCTGGCTGGAAGCCCTGCTGCATCCTTTGATTGCCGAGGAAATCACCGCCCATCTGGCGCGCGCCGAATCGCCCTACGCGATCCTGGTGTCACCGCTGCTGATCGAGTCCGGGCAGTACGCGATGACCCAGCGAATCCTGGTGATCGACGTGCCGCAGCCACTGCAGATCGAGCGGACCTTGCAGCGCGACGGCATCAGCGAACAGCAGGTCCAGGCGATTCTCAAGGCCCAGGCGACCCGCGAAGACCGCCTGGGCCATGCCAACGATGTGCTGGTCAACGACCGCGACCTCGCCTGGCTGCACAGCGAGGTCGAGCGCCTGCATCACTTTTACCTTACCTTGCGTGGAGGCCAGTCATGAGCCAACCCCTGACCGTGGAATGTCCAACCTGCGGTGCGCCCGTGGAATGGACCACGAGCAACGTCAACCGTCCCTTCTGCTCGGACCGCTGCAAACTGATCGACCTCGGCGCCTGGGCGGCCGAAGAGCACAAGATTCCGGTCGGCCCGGATGCTGAAGACGAGCTGTTCTCCGACGACCTGCCGCCTCGCGCCCACTGAGCCTTACGGCCGCATGAACGCGTAATCCTGCGTGTCGTCGAGGTTCTCCGCGAGAAACTGCAACTCGTCGGCCAGATCCTCGGCGCTGCGCACCCGCCGGCTTTCCTGCACCACCGCGCTGAGCAGGGCGCGCAGGCTCAAGCCCGGCTCGAAGCCCTCCTCCTGCGCGGCGTTCAGGCTGTCGCGAACTTCCTGCCGTGCCCATTCATACACACTCATGCCCATGCTCCCGAACGGTTTTGCGGAGCATGGAACCGCGCCTGCCGAGAGTGTTTGACCTGGATCAAGAACGCGGATCGTCGTCCTTCCAGGGCGCCGACAGGTAGCGGGTACGGTTGAAGGTTTCCAGCCACTCGGGGCAGAACACCACCAGGGCGCTGATCACCATGCCATTGATGAAGGCCTCGGGAAAGATGATCAGCCACAGGTAGCCGATGAAATCTTCCAGCCATTCCGGCATGGCAAAACGTTCGTCGAACCACAGCAGGCCCAGGCCGACCAGCAGGCACAACAAGGCCGACAGGGCGGCGGCAAAAAAGCCGGAACAGAAGATATACACAAAAGGGTTACGCGGCTGCGCACGCTCCACCAGGATCGCGCAGCCTTCGGTGACCAGCACCGGCAGCAGGATCAGCAAGGCCCCGTTGATCCCGAGCGCCGCCAGATCCTGGCGCCCCAGCGCCACCAGCCCCAGCTGGGCGATCAGCCCGCCGACGATCGCCAGCGGCCAATCCAGCAATAGAGTCACCGCCGTCATGCCGATGAAGTGATAGGACACGCCGGTATCGAAATCCCGGCGCACCAGCCACAGCATGAACAGCGCGAACACCGTGCCGAACAGCAGATGCTGGCGCCGGCTGTCGCTGAACAGCTCGACCCAGGGCGCTCGCCAGGCCGCCCAGAGCACCACGGGCACATAGATCAGCCAGCCGGCGCCAAGGGTGACCGGCGACAGCAGCGCCGCGCTGATCATGGCTGCGCCTGCTCCAGCGCGGCGCGCAGCTCAGCGGCGCTGCCGTATTCCCGCCGGGCGACCAACCGGCCCTCGTCGAGCTGCAGCCACAGGACTTTATCCACAGCCCCGGCGTAGCGCGGCGCCACCCGGCCGTCACGGTCGAGCATGACCCGATAGCCGTAGTCCCGCATCGCCGGCACCGCGAACATCCGGGCGATCAACGCCGGCATGCGCTGGATGTCCGCGACGAACACCGTATGCCGGGCCTCCAGATACCCCGCGGGACGATCCTGCAAGGCCGCGCTCACCAGTTTGGCGCCGTCCATGCTGCGCGCCACCAGCAGCGTCCGCGCCTGCCCATCGAGGCTATAGGCCCGGTCGAACTGATCGAGCAGGGTCCAGGGCGCCAGGCGCTCGCCCACTTCAAGCGCCTGCGCCAGCAACGGCAGGAACCCCAGCAACAGCATTGCCCAATACCTCACAGCGTCTCCCCTTCCTTCGGTTGATCGACAGCGCCCAGTCTACACCGCCAGGTCGGGACACCCGAGGTTGCACCCGCCAGGACCGCCGAGCGAGCCAACTTCATGACGCACCCCAGGTTCTCCGTTCGTCTTGAAGCACACAAACCGTCAAAATTCCGATGCATAATGCAACATCACTGAGCAACAGCAAGAATTAGTCAAATACTTGACCATAGAAACACTTAAATAGTATCTTTTCGCCACCATTAGGCGACAAAAAACAGACTCTTTTTTAGTAACCCTCATTTTTCAACCCTGCCTCTGAAGCGGATTCACCTTTGACAGGGCTGGGTTTTACCTGGCAGCGACGGGACTCGATGCTCAAGAAATCGATTGATAGTAGGTTTCTGACCCGAACAGGATTCATGGAACTCTTTATCGCCGGGGTCAAGCTGACGCATGCCCTCTCAGCAGCTTTGCCCGGCATCCTGCTGTTCCCGAGCGCCGAGTCGGCCAGCACGGACCTGTGGCCTACGGTGCTCGGCCTGCTGCTGTTCTTTGCCGTGATCACCGTCATCCTGTTCCAGGCTCAAGGGGTGTACTCCGAAGAATTCTTCAGCAATCGCCTGCGCTTTCGCACGATGCTGGTGGCCTGGACCTCGGCCTTCTGCATCTTGCTGGTCATGTATCAGGGGCTGCACCTGTTGCCGGTCTTCAGCCTGCCCGACCTGTTCCTCTGGTTCTTCGCCAGCCTCGTGCTGTTCGGCATCGAGCGCCTGTTGCTGCTGCGCCTGTTCCATTCGTGGATGGCCCACGGCAAATACCTGCAACGCACGGTGATCCTCGGCTTCAGCGAAAGCGCGCTGTTCCTCGCCGAACACATGCAGCGCCACGGCGATATCCGCTCCGGGCTGATCGGTTTCATTGACGACCGCAGCGACCGCGTGCCCGCGGAATTCTGCGACCTGCCCTTCCTCGGCAATACCCGGAACCTGGAAACGTTGATCCGCGACGAACAGGTCAACCAGGTGCTGATCGCCCTGCCCTGGGCCGCGCACGCGCGCATCGAAGAGTTCGTGCGGCGGCTGCGCCAGCTGTCGGTGAATGTCGCCCTGGTCCCCGATCTCACCACCCTGCGCTTCGGCCACAACCGCATGACCGACGTCGGCGGCATCCTGATGTTCAACACCTCGGAACTGCCGCTGCGCGGCTGGTCGCCGTTGATCAAGCGCTGCGAAGACATCGTGCTCGCCCTGCTGGGCCTGGTCCTGCTGTCCCCCGTGCTACTGGCCACCGCGGTGGCGGTGAAGCTCGACTCCCGGGGCCCGGTACTGTTCCGGCAGAAGCGCTACGGCTACAACGACCGGCTGATCCGCGTGTTCAAGTTCCGCTCGATGTTCGTCGAGCAGGCGGACCTCAACGCCGAGCAGCAGACCACCCGGGAAGACCCGCGGATCACCCGGGTCGGGCGCTTCATTCGCAAAACCAGCATCGATGAGCTGCCCCAGCTGTTCAATGTGCTGCTGGGCAACATGTCGATTGTCGGGCCGCGCCCCCACGCTACCGCCACCAAGGCGGCGGGGGTGCCCTTCGAACAGGCGGTGCGCGAATACAGCTCGCGCCATCGGGTCAAGCCCGGCATCACCGGCTGGGCGCAGATCAATGGCTACCGCGGCGAAACCGACACCCTGCAAAAAATCCAGAAACGCGTGGAATACGACCTCGACTACATCTCCAAGTGGTCGGTCTGGCTGGATCTGTACATCGTTTTCATGACGGTCCCGGCCGTTCTCTCGACGAAGGAAGTCTACTGATGAGCGCATGCACTGGATTGGTCCCCTGCATAATTTCCGGTGGCTCCGGCTCGCGCCTGTGGCCCGTCTCGCGGCAGAACATGCCCAAGCCATTCATCCGCATGCGCGACGACCAGAGCCTGCTGCAAAAGACCTTTATCCGCGCCAGCAGCCTGCCGGACGTCGGCTGCGTGGTCACGGTGACCAACCGCGATCTGCTGTTCCGTTCGCTGGACGAATACCGCAACGTCAATCAGGGCAACCTGGGGCTCGACCTGCTGCTCGAACCGTTCGGGCGCAATACCGCCGTGGCCATCGCCGTGGCGGCCCTGCATGTGCGCGAGCATTGGGGCGACGCGGCGCAGTTGCTGATCCTGCCGGCCGACCACTTGATCCTCGACCAGCAGGCCTTCGCCGCAGCCGTGGGCAAGGCCCGCGACCTGGCCAAAGAGGGTTATCTGGTGACCTTCGGCATCCAGCCCGACAAGCCCGAGACCGGCTTTGGTTACATCGAACAGGGCCCGGCGCTGCAGCAGGGTTTCCAGGTCGCGCGCTTCGTCGAAAAACCCGACCTGGCCACCGCCCAGGCCTACCTCGATGGCGGCAAGCACCTGTGGAATGCAGGCATGTTCTGCTTCCGCGCCGACAGCCTGCTGGAAGAGCTGGCGCTGCATGCCCCCGAGGTACTGAACGCTGCCCGGGCCTGCCTGGAACAGGGCTCGAGCCTGGACAACCAGCACTGCCGCCAGCGCGAACTCGACGCCGGCAGCCTGGCCAAGGCCCCGGACGTGTCGATCGACGTCGCCCTGATGGAGCGCTCCGCTCGGGTCGCCGTGGTGCCCTGCGATATCGGCTGGAGCGACATCGGTTCCTGGGACGCGCTGCGCCAGCTCACCCCGAGCGACGCCGCCGGCAATCAGGTCAACGGCCAGGCTGTGCTGCATGACGTGAGCAACTGTTATATCGACTCGCCCAAGCGAGTCCTGGGCGCCGTGGGCGTCAGCGACCTGATCATCGTCGACACCCCGGACGCGCTGCTGGTGGCCAACGCCACGCGGACCCAGGACGTGCGCCATATCGTCACCGAGCTCAAGCGCCTGGGGCACAGCGCCTACAGCCTGCACCGTACGGTGACCCGGCCCTGGGGCACCTACACCGTGCTGGAGGAAAGCAGCCGCTTCAAGATCAAGCGGATCATGGTCAAGCCCAGGGAATCACTGTCGCTGCAGATGCACCATCACCGCAGCGAGCACTGGATCGTGGTCAGCGGCGCGGCCCTGATCACCAATGGCGACCGGGAAATCCTGCTCAACAGCAACGAATCCACCTACATCCCCGCCGGCCATAAGCACCGCCTGAGCAACCCGGGGATCATCGACCTGGTGATGATCGAGGTGCAAAGCGGCGAGTACCTGGGCGAAGACGACATCGTGCGCTTCGAGGACGTCTACGGCCGCGCCCCGGCGCAGGTAAAACCATGATGAAGGTGGCGCTGATCATTCCCGCCCGCAACGCCGGGCCGCACCTGGACCGGCTGCTGCCGGCGCTGGCCGCGCAGACGCTGCAACCGGACACCGTACTGGTGGTCGACAGCAGCTCGACGGACGACACCGTCAGTCGCTTCCGCCAGTTCGGCGCGCGGGTGGAGATCATCGCCGCCCGCGATTTCAACCACGGCGGCACCCGGCGCTGGGCCAGCGAGCAAGTAGATGCCGAGGCCCTGATCCTGCTGACCCAGGATGCGATCCCGGCCACCCCCGAGACCTTCGCCAACCTGATCCGCGAGCTGCAGGAAGATCCCCGGATCGGCCTCGCCTACGGTCGCCAGTTGCCCCACCCCGGCGCCGGGCTCCTCGAAGCGCAGTCGCGCCACTTCAACTACGGCGCCCGGAGCCGCAGCAAAAGCCTGGCCGACGCCGCCGAACTGGGGATCAAGACCTGCTTCAGCTCGGACTCGTTCGCCGTCTACCGGCGCAGCGCCCTGCAAGCGGTGGACGGCTTTCCCGAGGACGTCATCGGCAGCGAGGACGCCCATGTCGCGGCGCGCCTGCTGCTCGATGGCTACCTGGTGCGCTACGCCGCCAGCGCCTGCGTGCAGCATTCGCACCACTACACCCTGTTGCAGGAGTTCCGGCGCTATTTCGATATCGGCGTCTTTTATGGTCGCGAGCCCTGGATCCGCGAGGCCTTCGGCACCGCCGGCGGCGAAGGCAAGCGTTATGTCCAGGCCGAGCTGCGTGCCTTGCGTGACGCCGGCCAGTTGCAACGCGTGCCCGAAGTGCTGCTGCGCAGTGCCCTGAAGCTGCTGGGCTATCGCCTCGGCCACGCCGAACAGCACCTGCCGACACCGCTCAAGCGCCGCTTGAGCATGTTTTCAAACTACTGGACCTGAGCCGTCAATGATGCCCCTTAACCGACGTTCCCGGCTTTGTCTGTCGAGCCTCCTGGCCGCCACCCTGTGGCTGGGCGGTTGCTCGACGCCCGCCCATATCGCCCTGCCCGACAGCGACACCCTCAAGGCCCGCCACGCGGCGGCCCTGACCCTGGCCGACCTGCCACCGGCCCAGGTGCTGATCCAGAGCGGCGACACCCTGCGCATCGTGCGCGATGCCCAGGAACCGGCGAGCTCCGACGACATGACGCTGTTCGTGGTGCGCCCCGATGGTTTCATCTCGATGCCCGGCATCGGCCGGATCAAGGCTGCGCTGCTGACCCCGGAAGACCTGGGCAAGGCCATCACCGGGCGCTACCAGCGCATCTACCGCGAACCCGAAGTGACGGTGAACATCGCCATTGCCCCGAGCAACCGGGTGTTCATCGGCGGCGCGGTGGCCAACCCGTCGTTCTTCAACCTGGCCGGCACCGTGTCGGTGGAACAGGCCGTGCTCAGCTCCGGCGGCGTACTGCCCTCGGCCGACAGCTCCAACATCGCCCTGCTCCGGGCCGGCGCCGACGGCAAGTACAAGATGTACTTCGTCGACCTCGCCAGCATGCTCAGCAACCCCGAACACCCCCTGGTCGCGCTGCAGCGCGGCGACCTGATCTACGTGCCGCAATCGAAGATCGGCAGCACGGTGGAGGCGGTGGACATGTACTTCACCAAGCTGTTCCCGATCAACAAGGGCATCGGGGTCGGCTTCAACTACGACCTGAACCAGCAGGACGTGAAAAACAGCGGCAACACCATCAACAACTTCACCAGCAGTTCCACCGGCACCGGGACGGGACAGTAGACAGGATCGATTCGTTTGATCGGCCTCCACCAGCCATGGCTTCACGTACTTTCAACGGAGTGATCCTGTGATCGAAATACGCTCTCTGCGCGACCTGTTGCGTCTGTTCTTCATTTTCCGCCGCGAGTTCAAGCTGGCGGTCGTCACCACCATCGTGGTCGCGGTGCTGGGCGCCTTCCTGCTGCCGACGCGCTACGAGTCCGACGCACGCCTGCTGGTCAAGCCCGGCCGCGACAACACCACGGTGCCGATCGAAGCCGGCAACCGCCAGACGCTGATCGCGCCGAGCACCCAGCACGACCCGATCGTCGACGAGGAAAAGATGCTCACCGGCCGGCCGATCGTGCACAAGGTCGCCGAGCGCTACCTGGAACTGAGCGCGGCCGCCGAGCCCCAGGGCTTCTGGAAGACCCTCAAGTTCTACGCCAAGCAAGCCATGGGCACGGCCATCGATGCCCTGCGCGGTCTGCTGCAACTGGTCGGCCTGTCGGAGCCGCAGAGCCCCCTGGACCGCCTGGCCAGCCGTCTGGAAAAGAACTTCCAGGCCAGCCACGAACCGGGCTCGTCGGTGATCGACATCAGCTTTACCTGGGACGACCCGGAAGTCGCCCAGCAAGTGGTGAAGATCTGGGTCGACGCCTACCTCGAAGAACGGGCCCGGGTGCTCGGGCGCAAGAGCCTGTATGCCTTCTACGAGAGCGAGGGCAACAAGGTGGCGGCGCAGATCCTCAGCCTCAAGGAACAGTTGCAGGGCCGCCTGAAGCAGATCGACTCGATCAGCGTCACCGCGCGCCTGGAAAACCTCACCAGCCAGATCGACCGCCTGACCGACGCCCGGGTCGACGCGCAGAACCAGCTGTCGGGGATCGGCAGCTTCCTGGTCAACGCCCGCCAGCAGATCCAGGGCCAGCCCGGCGAAGTGGTGACCAGCCGCGAGACCAGCCTCAACCCGACCCAGCTCGACCTCAAGCGCCAGCTCAATACCCTGCAGGTGGAGCGCGCGCGCCTGCTGCGCACCTATTTGCCCGAGGCACCGGCGGTCCAGCAGATCGAGCAGAACATCCGCGACCTGCAGGCCCTCAGCGAGCAGGAGGCGACCCGCCTGGAACGCTCGAAGAACACCGCGCCCAACAGCCTGGTGATCAACGTCAAGCAGCAGGTCATCGATGCCCAGCTGCAACAGCGCAAGCTCACCGGGCAGATCGAGGACTACGATAAGACCCTCGCCGCGCTGCGCACCGAGCGCGACCGGGTGCTGAGCGACGAGCCCGAGCTCAACCGCCTGACCCAGCAACTGCGCACCGCGGAAAAGAGCTACGCGCTGTACTCGGAAAACCTCGAACAGGCGCGCATCGACCATGCGCTCGACAGCAGCCAGATCAGCAATATCGCGATCATCGAGCATGCCACCTTCAACCCGTCGCGGGTCTTCCCCAAGAGCCTGCTGATCCTGTTGTTCGCAATTCCCGCGGGGGTCGCCGTGGGGCTGCTGACGATCTACGTCTGCTACCTGCTGGACCAACGCATCCACGACGGCGCGCGCCTGCCGGAACTGTTCCAGGCGCCGCTGTGGGGCAGCGTGCCGGACCTCGAGGACGCCACGCCCGAGGCCATGACCGCGAGCCTCTACCGGCTCTACAGCCTGTTGCCCCTGGACCGCATCGAGAGCCAGGGCCTGACCCTGAGCCTGACCTCGGCGCGCCAGGGCGAAGGCGTGAGCTTCATCCTCGAACGCCTGCGCCGGCTGCTGGAGGAGCGCGGCCATCGCGTCCGCCTCGACGCCGATGCAGCGGCCCAGCCCGGCGAAGTCCTGCTGCTGGATGCCTCACCCCTGCTGTCGAACCCGGAGGCCTTCCTGACCCTGCGCCGCGCCGACCTGATCGCCCTGGTGATCGAGGCCCGGACCAGCACCGTGCCGATGATCGAAAATGCCCTGTCGCTGCTCACCACCGCCTTCGGCAAGGTCGACGGCCTGATCCTCAACCGGCGTCGCTTCGAAGTGCCGGCCAAGGTGCTGGAGCGGATCAACAGCTGGCGTGGAGCAGCCTGATGCGTATCGCCCTGTTGGCCCCGTTGCCGCCGGAACAGACCGGTATCGCCGATTACGCCGCGCACTTCAGCCAGGCGCTGCACAGTCTGGGTATCGAGGTGGTGACGCCACTGGCCGGCTGTCACGACCCGGTGCAGCAGCTGGAGCGCCTGCGTGCCTTCGACTGGAGCGGCATCGACCTGGTGCACGCCGAACTGGGTGGCGGGCGCTTCGGTGAATTCCAGGCACTCGACTACCTGAGCACCGCGCAGCCGCAGATCCCCCGCACCGCCACCGTGCATGACCCGGAACGCCTGATCTGGCGCCGGGCCCGGCTGTTCTGGCCGCTGACCCTGCTGGAACGCCTGCCCCGCCCGCTGCCGCAAGCGGCGACGCTGCTCGCCGATCCGCTGACGCTGCACGAAGAGCGACGCCTGGCCCGCGGCATGCGCCGGCTGATTACCCTGACCCGGCTGGGCGCCGACTGCCTGCGCCAGCGCATGGGCCTGCCAGCGCGCCGGGTGGCGGTGATCGCCCACGGCAACCTGCCGATCGCGCCGGCCGAACTGCCGCCGCTGGCCCCGTTGCGCCTGCTGTACTTCGGCTTCATCTACCGCGGCAAGGGCATCGAGGACCTGATCGAAGCCCTGGCCCGCACCCTGGCGGCCCACCCGCAATGCCGCAGCCAGGTGCGCCTGACCCTGGCCGGCGGCACCGCGCCGGAAATGACCTTCGACCCGGCCGGCAACTACCTCGACGGCCTGCGCCAGCGCATCCGCGACCTGCACCTGGAGGACCTGGTGGACTGGCGGCTGGACCTGCCGTCCGCCGCAATCGCCAACACCATCCAGGCCCACCACGTGATGGTGCTGCCGTACCGGGAATCGAAAAAGCTCGCCTGGCTCGGCCAGATGCGCGGCACCAGCGGCGCTCTGTCCTGGGCCAATGCCTGCGGGCGCGGGGTCGTCACCTCCAACGCCCGGGCCTTTGCCGAAGAGGTCGCCGGCGGCAACGGCGTGACCTATGAGCAAGGCGATGTCCAAGCCCTGAGCGAACACCTGAGCCGCCTGGTACTGGAGCCCGAGCTGGCCCGCCAGTGGGCCGCCCGGGCCAGTGCCGTGGGGCAACAACGCGAGTGGAGCGTCACCGCGCGCCGTTTCGCCGAACTGTTCAATGACGTGTGCAAGGAGCGGTCGCCATGAAGACCCCACTGCCTCTGCCACTGCGCTCGCTGTGGCGCGGCCTGCCGCTGCTGGCCGCACTGGCGCTCGGCGCCGGGCTGACCCTCGGCGGGCCGGTCGCCGCCGCGCCGGTCAACCTGGCCCCCGAGCGCACCCTGGCGTGGAAGGACTACCTGGGCGTCAACGCGCACTTCCTGTGGTTCACCCCGGAGCAATACCGCAAGCAGATCGCCGCCTATAAACAGCTCGGCCTGCAATGGGTGCGGGTCGACCTGCACTGGGACCGGCTCGAACCCACCGAAGAGGGTTACCAGCTCAGCACCCTCGACGAACTGGACCGGACCCTGACCGACTCGAAACTCAAGTCGCTGTTCTACCTGGTGGGCTCGGCGCCCTTCATCACCCTGGCCCCCAAGGGCGCGCCCTATCAGGACCAGTACCCGCCGCGCGATCCCGAGGTCTACGCCAGGCGCATGGCCATGCTCGCCCAGCGCTACCCGGACATCGATGCCTGGCAGGTCTGGAACGAACAGAACCTGCCGAACAACTGGCGTCCGCAGGTCGACGCCAAGGGCTACGGCGAACTGTTGCGGGTCACCCACCAGGCGCTGAACCAGGTGGCGCCGGACAAGATCCAGGTCATGGGCGGCATGGCCTACTACAGCCAGATGCCGGGCCAGCGCAGCGCGCTGATGTTCGAGAAGCTCGGCGAGCTGGGCGTGCAGAGCCTGGGCATGGTCGCCGCCTACCACCCCTATTCGGAACTCCCGGAAAGCGACGAGCCGGGCAAGAACGAAGTGCTGCTGCGCGGCAAGCAGCTCAACGACATGCTGCATGGCGCCGGGGTGAAAAGGGTCTGGGCCACGGAGTGGGGCTGGTCGAGCTATGCCGGGCCCAAGGAGATGCAGCGGCTGATCGGGGTCGACGGCCAGGCCGACTACACCCTGCGCCGCCTGGCGCTGATGAGCGATCAGGACTACGAGCGGATCTTTCTGTTCGCCCTGTCCGATCTCGACTCCCGCGCCTCGCCCCGCGACCAGCATTACGGCCTGCTGGACCTTAACGGCGAACCCAAGCCGGTGTACCGGGCGCTGGCGCGCTTCCTCGACATCACCGGCCCGCGCCTCACGCCCGGCCGGACCCCGGAGCTTACGAACCTGCCCGACAGCTTCTACAGCGTGTCCTGGACCCGCGACGACGGTAAGCGCCTGCTGCTGTTCTGGAGCGCCAAGGGCGGCATCATCCGCCTGCCCCAGGTGCAGCAGGCCGAGCTCTACGATCCGCTCACCGGAGCCCGCGCCAGCCTGAATGCCGCGGACGGCATCCAGCCGACGGTGAAGTCGTCCCTGCAGATTCTCGTGTGGTGATCGACCTCGACATGGAGTGCCGTACGTGAAGATTCTCTGGATTCTGCCCTACCTGCCCTGGCCCATGACCAGCGGCGGCAAGACCCGCCAGTTCCACCTGTTGCGCACCCTGAGCGAGCGCGGGCACCGCATCACCTTGCTGGTGCAGTCGAAAACCGCGGCCGATGCCGCCACCCGCGCTGCCCTCGAGCCCTGGCTGGAGCGCCTGATCGTGGTGCCCCGGCGCCCGCTGAAGCACCCAGTCACGGTGCTGGCCGGGCTGTTCGCGCCCTGGCCGCTGCTGACCACGGTCAACGGCGTATCGCGCCCGTTGCGCGAGCGTTTCGACAGCCTGCTGCAGGAGCCCTGGGATGTGATCCAGGTCGAACACAGCTACAGCCTGCAACCTTATCTGCAGTCGCTGCGGCAAGCCGGCCGGGACTTCGTGCTCACCGAACACAACCTCGAATCGAGCCTCGGCGGGGCGACCTATGATCGCTTCCCGGCCTGGGCCAGCCTCTTCGTGCGCTACGACCAATGGCGCTGCCGACAGTGGGAGCGCAAGGCGTTCGACGCCGCCCGACAAGTGGTGGCGGTGACCGAAACCGATGCCCAGGCCATGCGCCAGCTGACCCGCACTCCGGTGGAAGTGGTGGTCAACGGCGTCGACAGCCGCAGCTTCGCCGAGGTCGCGGCCGACCCGCAGGGCCAGCGCGTGCTGTTTGTCGGCAACTACGAATACGCGCCGAACCTGGACGCCGTGCAGTGGCTGCTCGACGAGATTTTCCCCCGGGTCTGGAGCCACTGCCCCGAGGCACGCCTGGCGGTGACCGGCTATGCCTTGCCGGACAGCTGGCCCGAGCAGTGGACCGACAGCCGCATCGAATGGGTCGGCTTCGTGCCCGACCTGCCCGAACTGCAACGCCGCTGCGCGCTGTTCATCGCGCCTTTGCGCCACGGCGGCGGCTCCAAGCTCAAGGTACTGGAAGCCATGGCCGCCGGCCTGCCGCTGGTCAGTACCGGGCAAGGCGCTTCGGGCCTGGCCATCCGCGACGGCGAACACTACCTGGCCGGCGCCGATGCCCAGGCCCTGGCCGACGGGGTGATCCGCCTGCTGCGCGAACCGTCCCTGGCCGCGCGCCTGGCCGATGCCGCCCGCCTGTATGCCCGTCAGCATCACGACTGGGCGGTGGCCGGCGACGAACTGGAACGGCTCTACCGGACACTGCCCTCTCCACAGGAGCATCCCGCATGCGTGTAGCCCTCGATTATCGTGCGGCCACGGTCGCGCCCTCCTCCGGCATCGCCCGTCAGGTCAAGGCCCTGGAACAGGCCCTGCGCGCACGCGCAGACACCGAATTGCTGCTGGTCAGCGAAGCGCCGCTGGAACATGCGCAACGCCAGACCGCACTCTGCCCGGCGTGGCCGAGCCCCCTCGATGGCCTGCAGCGCCCCGGTGTGCGCCTGCGCTTCGAGCGCCAGTTCCTGCCGACGACCATTCGCGCGCAATCCATCGACCTGTATATCGCCACCGCCAACATGGGCTTGCCCATCGGCCACAAGCCAGCGGGCACCCGTTATGTACTGATCCTGCATGACCTGTTCCAGCTGACCCAGCGCAACTTTCACCGCTCGCGGCTCAAGGCCCTGGCCTATCGGCTGATCGACGCGGTGTCGATCGCCTGGTCGATCTGGGTCGCCGACGAAGTCTGGTGCCCTTCGCGGTTTTCCTGCCAGGAAGCAGCCCGGCTGTTCCCCTGGGCACGGCCGAAATTCCGTGTGCTGAACAACCTGGTGCCGGAATTCCAGGGCACTCCCGGCCCGCTGCCGGCGGGCCTGCCCGAACGCTACTGGTTGGCCGTCGGCACCCGGGAGCCGCGCAAGAACATGCCGTTCTTCATCGAGCAATGGCAGCGTTGCCGCGTGGAAAACCCGCACGTGCCGGAACTGGTATTGGTCGGGCACGCCAGCGACCTGCCGGCGAACCTGAGCGAGCTGCCCGGCCTGCATTGGGTCCATGGCATCAGCGACGAACAGTTGCAGGCCCTGTACCGGCACGCCGACTGCCTGTGGCAACCCTCCTACGCCGAAGGCTTCGGCCTGCCGGTGGTCGAGGCGCTGTGGCAGGGGACGCCAGTCGCCGTGGCGCGGGGCTCGGCCCTCGACGAAGTGGCGCCGCCCAGCGCGCGACGCTTCGACGCCCGAGATCGCGCCAGCCTGCGCGGCGCCCTGATCGAACAGGCGCAAGCCAGCGACCGCCCCGCCCCCGACACCCTGCGCGACTGGGCCCGGCAGTTTGCCGAACCGGCCTATCGCCAGCGCCTCGACACCTTGCTGACAGGGTTCTTTCACTGATGCTGCCAGGAAAATTCATCGGCCTGACCCTGGGGCTGATCTTCGGGGTCCTGCTGTGGGCCCTGCCACCGGCCAAGGTCATCCTCGTGGTGATCGGCCTGGCCGTGGCCCTGACACTGATCCGCAAGCCGCTGTGGGGCCTGCTGATCTTTGCCCTGCTGGCCACCAGCATTCCCTACACCACCCTGCAACTGGGGGTCCGCACCACCGTCAGCGAAGCGGTGCTGGGCCTGACCTGGGTCGGGGTGTTCTGGCAATCCTTCATCGGCAAGACCCGCAACCTGATGCTCTGGCGCCCCACCGAACGGGCCATGGCCTGGCTGATGCTGTTCAGCGCCATTCCCTTTGTCTGGGGCCTGCTGATCATCCACGCCGAAGGCAACGGCCCGGTGAACTGGGTGCGCTGGCTGATGAACCTGTCGCTGCTGTTCATGGTGCCGCTGCTGCTGCGCACCGAGGCCGACCGCGACAAGGTGGTGATCGCCCTGCTGCTGGGCAACCTGCTGATGCTGCTGTTGTCGATCGGCATGTTCATCAAGTCGCGCAACGCGATGTCGATGATCCCGATCCTCACCGACCTCAAGTACGCCCACCCGGAAGCGGTGCAGGACATCTTCTCCGCCAACTACCAGCGCATGGCATCGCCCTGGGTCCACCCCAACCTCACCGGCGGCGTGCTGGTGCTGTTCATTCCCATGGCGCTGCTCTATGGCTGGACCCAGAAAGGCGCGCGTCGCGCCCTCGGGCTGGCGGTGGCGATCCTCGGCTGCGCGGGGCTGCTGCTGAGCATTTCCCGCGGGGCGATCCTGGCCCTGGCCCTGGTGCTGGTCTGGCTGAGCTACAAGCGGGTGCCCTACAGCGGCCGGATCATCGGACTCGGCGCGGCCTTCGCGGTGGCCCTGGTGATGTTCTATCCGCCGCTGCAGGAACGCCTGATGACCATGTTCTCGGCGACCAACGCCAGTACCGAAGTGCGTTTCGACGAGTACGCGAAATTCCCCGAGGCCATGCTGCGCTACCCCCTGGGCATCGGTTTCAAGATCGACCCGCCAGTACAGGGCAGCGGCCTGCCGGGCATCTCCAACCTGTGGCTGAACTTCATCTACAAGATCGGCATCCCGGGGATGCTGCTGTTCATCACCGTCACCCTGATGTGGTGGCGCGAGGTGCGGCCGCTGGCGCCGATCCGCCAGGTGACGGCGGACAACGCGCTGTGGCTGGGCTGCATTTGCGGGCTGCTGGCGGCGTTGCTGACGGGCCTGTTCGACCACTACTTCAGTTTCACCTTCGTGCTGATCGGGCTGTTCTGGCTGTTGATGGGCATGAGCCTGCAACAGGTCCGGTTGCGCCCGGCCATCGTCCGCCCCCTCGCCCACTCCAAGGATAGCCACGCATGAAACACCGTATTTTCCATTCTGCGGATCTGCCGGAACGCCTGCCTGCCCTGGCCGCGGAGCTGGGGGTCAGCCACGACGAGCTGCTCGAGGCCTACAGCTGGGGACTGAACCATGACGTGCTGTTCGTCGAGGGCGACGGCGAGCAGGCGCGTTACAGCATTTGCTCGGTGGATATCGAACAGGTCATCGACCATCCCCTGGCCCGGCGCCTGTATGGCCGCCTGAAACGGGACGTCCCCACTAGCCTGGTGCCCCATTACGGCAAGAACCTGGTCACCCTCAAGGACCGCTGGCTGCGGGCCTGGGAGCAGGCCTACAACATCCTGATCAACAAGATCCCCAGCCACCACGTACGTCTCGCCTGGCTGCGCCTGGGCGGGGCGAAGATCGGCAAGGGCTCGAGCATCTGGCGCAACACCGAGGTGCTGGGCGTGGAAAACCTGGTGATGGGCGACGACAGCGTGATCGCCTGGCATTGCCAGGTGGATGCCCGGGCCGGGCTGATCATCGGCGACCATGTGGCGATCGCCTCCCACGTGCTGATCATCGCCGGCAGCCATGACCTGACCGCCCCCGAGTTCTGGTCGGTGTCCGCGCCGATTTACATCGACGACTACGCCTGGATCGCCAGCCGCGCCCTGATCGGCCATGGCGCGCATATCGGCCGCGGCGCGGTGGTGACCGCCAACACCGTGGTGGCCAAGGCCGTCGCGCCCTACAAGATCATCGGCGGCAGCGGCGCCAAACCCATGGGCGAGCGCCCCCACGAGCTGAACTACAAGGTGGGTGGCAAAGGCCTGTTCACCCTGTTCCACTGATGTTCGGCAGCACCCTGCTGCTGACCCTGGCCACCCTCGCCGGGCTGGTCGCCGGCTTTGCCCGCGAATGGCTGCTGGTGGCGGCTTGGGGGGCAGGCAACCGCAGCGATGCGTTCCTGGTCGCGGTGTTCATTCCCGAAGCCCTGCGCATGACCCTGGCGGCCGGCATCCTGGCGGCCGCGGCCCTGCCGCTGTATCAGCAGCGCGACCACCAGCGCCAGCACGCCTGGCTGGCCGGGCTGAGTCCACGGGTATTGGGCCTGGGCCTGGGACTGTACGCCCTGCTGGCCTTGAGTGCGCCGCTGTGGACCCGCCTGATCGGCCCCGGGCTCGGCATTGAGGCCCAGGCCGAAGCCGCCGCCAACCTGCGCAGTCTGGCCGCCTGCATTCCCGGCCTGCTCCTGCACGCACTGTTCAGCATTCCGCTGCACGCCCGGCAACGGTTCGTGCTGCCGGGGTTGGGTTCGCTGCTGTTCAACCTGCCGCCGGTGCTCTATCTGTTTTTCTACGGCCAGGCGAGCCTGGGCTCGGGCCTGGCGCTGGCGTTCCTGCTCGGCAGCCTGCTGATGTGCCTGTCACTGGTACCGGCGATCTGGCAAACCGGCTGGCGCCCCTGGCAGGTCCGCGGGGATGCCGGCGCCGGACGGGAACTGCTCGGCCGCCTCGGCCCGCTGCTGACCAGCAACCTGGCCAGCCAAGGCCTGGCGCTGGTGGAACGCCTGGTCGCCAGCTACCTGGGCGACGGCGCGGTGACCTGGGTCAACCTGGCACGCAAACTGATCAACCTGCCGTTGATTGCCCTGATGAGCCTGAACCAGGTCCTGCTCGGCCTGATGAGCGGCAAGTCCGGCGACCAGCGCCTGGGCCTGCTGCAACGCGGCCTCGACGCCGCGACCCTGTTGAGCCTGCCCGCCGCGCTCGGCCTGGTGGGCGCCAGCCCGGCGCTGATCCACTGGCTGCTACCCGCGCAAAGCACCGACGGCCCGCTGCCGGCGCTGCTCGGCTGGTTCGCCGTGTCCCTGGTGTTCGGTGCCTGGAGCGCCATGCTCGCACGTTACGCCTATGCCGCCGGCGATACCCGCACGCCGCTGCACTGCGAACTGCTCGGCAGCTTGCTCAACGCGGTGCTGCTGGCGGGCCTGCCGCCGGTCGCTGGGCTGACGGCGATTCCGCTGGCGGCTCTCGGCGGCGTGATCCTGACCAACCTGTTGCTGATGCAGCGCCAACAGTTGCTCGGCCTGATCGGCTGGCCGCTGCGCTGGGCCTTGAGCGCGGTGTTGCTGGGGACGGCAGCACTGCTGTTGCATCCGCTGCTGAATGTCTGGCTGCAACTGGGGCTCAGCACCCTGGCCGGGTTGCTCCTGCTGATCGCCTTGGGTCTCTGGTTGAAACCCTGGCGAACCTGAGCGAGGGCGGCGCCGGGTTGACCTGCTGTCACACTTGTCCGTTATAAATGCCGGCAACCCTCGACCCGGCAGCCTGTATTTCTAGGATCGGCGTTTGGACGCTAAGCTTGGACTATGGATGACTCAGACTACCTGCGCCTGCTCACCATTCAGGCCGAACAAGCCAATGCATTCCTGTCCAATGCACGCAAATGGGAGCGTGAGCGTTGGGTCTGCCAGCGCCTGCTGCAAGGCTTGAACATCCCCTACCGTAACGACGAGTTCACGCCCGCCGGGCAGGAGCCGCCGGACGTACTGTTCCGCGAGGCCAGTTTCGAGGTGTTCTTCGTGCTGGACGAAGGCCGTCGCCTCAACGACGAATGGCGCGATGAATTGCAGCGCCGCCGCAGCGCTTTCTCCCTCAGCCAGCTGGTGCGACGCGAGGCCAAGCCCAAGCGCATCCCGGCCAACGAACTGCTGCTCAGGCTCGCCCCGACCCTGCGCAAGAAGGCCCATAACTACAAGGAACGCGGTATGGACCTGGGGGAGCTGGACATCATCGCCTTCGCCAGCCTCAAGCGCGAAGTGCTGGACCTCAACAGCCACTTCCCGCCGCCGACCGAATACCTGCGCCAGGGCTGGCGCTCGTTGTCGCTGGTCGGGCCGACCTTCGCCCGCGTGCTGTTCGCCCACCCCGACGCGCCGGATTTTTTGCGCGCCAACCTCGGGCGCAGCATCCTCTTCGACGTCGGTATCAGCCTGTAGGCCGTCGCCCCGGGCCTGGTAGCCATTCGTGGCGTGGCGCGAATACCCTGGCCAATGGTACAAAGTACAATCATTCGCGGGATGACCGGCAGCGAGCGACTAAGCTCCGGGCAATGCCCCGTGGCCCGACACGATGGCACAGCGCTGTAACCTTCATACTGTTCGCAACGTCTAGCTGACGAGGCTTTTTATGACCAGCCGCCTGAACCCCGACGACCAACGCCATGTCGAAGAATACCTGCAACTGGCCCAACACCGCGTCGAGCGCCGGCCCTTCCGGCCGTGGATGCTCCTGCTGGTGGTACTGGCCTTCACCATTGGCCTGGGCCTGCTGAGCCGCTTTATCAGTTACCTGACGCTATGAGCTGCCTTGCGCTCGCTCGGGTAACCGTCCCGATTTCCTTTAGCCTTGCGAGATATCCCCATGACTCATCGTATTGTCATCGTTGGCGGCGGCGCCGGCGGTCTGGAGTTGGCTACCCGTCTGGGTAAGACTCTGGGCAAGCGCGGCACCGCCAGTGTGATGCTGGTCGACGCGAACCTGACCCACATCTGGAAACCCTTGCTGCATGAAGTGGCCGCCGGGTCGCTGAACTCTTCCGAAGACGAACTCAACTATGTCGCCCAAGCCAAATGGAACCACTTCGAGTTCCAATTGGGCCGCATGAGCGGGCTCGACCGGCAGCAGAAAAAGATCCAGCTGGCCGCCACCTACGACGAAAACGGCCTGGAGCTGCTGCCCGCCCGCGAACTGGGCTACGACACCCTGGTGCTCGCCGTGGGTAGCACCACCAACGACTTCGGCACCCAGGGCGCGGCCCAGCACTGCCTGTTCCTCGATACGCGCAAACAGGCCGAGCGCTTCCATCAGCAACTGCTCAACCACTACCTGCGCGCCCACGCCGGGCAGACCGATGCGGTGGAACAGATCAGCGTGGCCATAGTCGGGGCCGGCGCCACCGGTGTCGAACTGGCCGCCGAACTGCACAACGCCGCCCATGAGCTGGCGGCTTACGGCCTGGACCGGATCAAGCCGGAAAACATGCACATCACCCTGATCGAGGCCGGCCCGCGGGTGCTGCCGGCCCTGCCCGAGCGAATCGGCGGCCCGGTGCACAAGACCCTGGAAAAACTCGGGGTTAAGGTGATGACCAATGCCGCGGTCAGCGAAGTGACGGCCGACAGCCTGATCACCGCCGATGGCCAGGTGATTCCCGCCAGCCTGAAAGTCTGGGCCGCGGGGATCCGCGCGCCGGGCTTCCTCAAGGACATCGACGGCCTGGAAACCAACCGCATCAACCAACTGCAGGTATTGCCGACCCTGCAGACCACCCGCGACGAAAACATCTTCGCCTTCGGCGACTGCGCCGCCTGCCCACAACCGGGCTCCGATCGCAACGTTCCACCACGGGCCCAGGCCGCCCACCAGCAGGCATCGCTGCTGACCAAGTCGCTGAAACTGCGCCTCGAAGGCAAGGCCCTGCCGGAGTACAAGTACACCGACTACGGCTCGCTGATCTCGCTGTCGCGCTTCTCGGCCGTGGGTAACCTGATGGGCAACCTGACCGGCAGCGTGATGCTCGAAGGCTGGCTGGCGCGGATGTTCTATGTGTCGTTGTACCGCATGCATCAGATGGCGCTCTACGGACCGTTCCGCACCGCCATGCTGATGCTCGGCAGCCGGATCGGCCGCGGTACCGAGCCACGACTCAAGCTGCACTGAATCAGCCGCGGAAAGAAATGCTCCAGGAGACTGGAGCATTTTTCCCCACCGCGACTCAAGGCCGAGCCGGATATCAAGGGTTGGCTTCACTCATCGGGAACAGCCTGATGCCCCTGTATGGCAAGGGGTAGGAGATCTGGCTCGTTTATTGATAACTCAAGGTAAAGGTGGCACTTGCGTTTGCTTTGCCAGGAATGATTTTCGGACCTGTCTTGATATAGTTTGCCTTGAGCGGAATCGTGACGGATATGTTGCCGAACTCTCCAACTTGCCACTGGTTGAGGGTGTTGGGGGCCGACGAGTCGGGGCCGTACATTATCGCTTTACCAGTGTCGCCATGCCTTATCTGCACCCCGATCCCCTCCGCCGAAGAGCCAGCAGAGAGAGAAAGCGTATCGGATGTATTGGCAGGGTTTTGGGCATCAGTAAATGTGATGAACATCCGAGTGCTGGACTGTTGCTCTCCGCCTTCGCATTGGAGCTTGAGATTGAGCGCTCTCATCTGCCCCCCTTCGTTGTCTATATTCTGGATGGTGGGTTTCCCCAGGTCCACGGTTGTATTGGGCGTGAGAAGCGTGCAGGTCGGAACGTTGGGCTTTAAGATTATTGGCGGCAGCATGTACTTTATGACTTCTTGCCCATCCAGAAAAACACTCGCCACATGGCCATCAAGGGTTCCACCCGCAGTAACTTTCCCAGTCTTCACTATAGATACGGTATAACTAGTAAAGCTGGGGATTTTTCCGCCCCTTGAAGTACTATACTTGCGAGGCAAGAGCGTCCCACTTTCATTAAACATCATGCCAATGCCACTAACGGCAGTTGAATAAATATAATTCCCCAAATATAAATTCATACCTTCATAACGCACAGAAACGGCACCAGTATTTGATTCACAATTAAAATCCCCAGGGCTCCCTAAGCCCCCTCTAATGGTATGGAGTATCGTTCCATTAGGTACACTCGGGCTGAAACTTACAGGTTTGGGGGTAGCCCCCAGGTTCTGAGAGTGTGGAATCGGTATACTGAATGTGCAAGCGGCATATGATTCAATGGCGAACAACGCCAAAAATACCATGAGGATCGGCTTTATCATTTTCCAAAGGCTCATATAACGGAATAACCGATGACAATACTGAAAACCTTATAAATATGACACTTCCACTGGGGGCTTTTCAGAAATGTCTCAAGGCTATTTCCGAGCCGATCTCCCTGTCTCGATAGGGCTCGAACTCCAATTCGCTGCCTGCCATAGGACCGGCTCACCACCTCTATTCAAGTAACTACCCCACCTTTGCAAGGTAACCAGGCCAGGCCAAATCAAACCTCGATACCCGCGCCCTCCTCCCTCTATATAGGCTCCGTTCCTGCAACATACCGACGCCCCCCACTAGCCACACGCAACGCACTCTGGAAACACCGTCGAATTAGTTCGATAGCCAACGAATCGAAACATATCGAACGACCTCCTGACATCATCCGTAAAAATGCGCTTCATGACGCAGCGATTACGAACAGCGTTCAATTAGGCGATCAACCAGCCCCACTAAAGCGACTCTTGATACTCCCCTCAAACGAACGATCAGCATTTAAGAATCTTCTTATTGAAATGCCACCTTCAAAAAAGTAAAGAGCCATAAACGATCTAAAGCGCACCTCTTTTAAGATTCTTCTGATTGATCGATTTTAACTAGATACGCAAAAATCGAACCTCCCACTTTAAGTAGGCGTATCAGATGTCCAAACTTCTCAAAAGTGTTCTTTCAATGGCTATCGCTGGTGCGGTAAGCACCTCCGCCATGGCGGCAGATGGCACCATCAACTTCACCGGTGAGATCATCGCGGCATCCTGTGCCATTACCGGCGGCGCCGGTACTACTGTCGGTGGTAGCGCCGGCGCCCAATCCATCGATATCGGCCTCGGCAAGGTCAGCAGCGACTCGCTCGGCAGCACTGCTGGCGGCGGCATCGTCGGCGGCAAGAGCATCAACCTGAACCTGGATTGCGGCGGCACTGCGGCCGGCTTGACCTCCGTCAAGCTCCAGTTCGACCCGAACAGTGGTTCCGGCGTCGACAGCAAGAACGGTTCGCTGCTGAAAACCACCGGCACCGCAACCGGCGTAGGCATCGGGCTTTACGACGGCAGCAACAAACTGCTGAACCTCGCCGCGAACGAAACCATCAGTGGCGCACTGGAAAAAACCGGTGAAGCCGAAACCACCAAGTACACCGCCAAGCTGAACCTGCGGGCAGGTTATGTGGCCAACGGCGCCACGATCGCCGCAGGTACCGCGAACGGCACCCTGCCGTTTACCTTGACCTACGAGTAACCCGCGCCCAAGGGAGGGGTCCAGGCCCCTCCCTCCGACCTGGAGCCGCTATGAAAGCCTCATCATTGACACGTACCGTATTCGCCAGCGCCATGATGCTCTTTGCTTCGATGGCCAGTGCCGGCATTACGCTGGATGGCACACGCGTCGTCTTTGCTGCGCCAGCCAAGGAAACATCCGTCATCGTCAGAAACCAGGGTTCGAATGACATCATGGTCCAGTCCTGGGTCGAACCAAACAGCAACGGAGCCGATGCCGACGTACCGTTCGCCATCACCCCCCCACTCGTTCGCCTTGGAGGCAAGAAGCAGCAAGTCCTGCGCATCCTCTACCTGGGCCAGGGGCTGCCGACCAACAAGGAATCCGTGTTCTGGCTGGCCGTGCAGGAGATCCCGCAAAAAGCCAAGAACGAGAATGCCCTGCAGATTGCCATACGCCAGCGCGTGAAACTGTTCTATCGACCGGCCAATCTGCCGGACATCGCCGCAAATGCAGCCAAGAGCCTGCAATGGAAGCTGGTGGAACAAGGTGGCAAAACCGCGCTTTCAGTGACCAACCCTTCCGCGTACCACGTGTCCTTCTCCGGCAGCACCGTGAAGTTGCGCACCGGCAAGGACACTGCCCCCTATACCGCGGCCATGGAAATGCTGGCACCGGGAGCTACACGCGTAGCTGTGCTCAAAGGCGCGCCTGGCGTGAGGTCCGGAGCCGGATTGGTGGAATTCGACAGCATCAACGATTACGGCGGGCTGGACCGAGTCACCAGCAAACTTTCCAACTAACGAAAGCACAGCCGCCATTCGCACCGCCCGCTAGAACGCGAAGCTTTACCTAATCCGACTTTTTAATCAGATCACTGCCTCGGGCATCCGATGCATGATCGAAAGGATTTCGCATGCCCATTTTTCAGAGAGAGCTCAGCTTCAGGATCGCCCGGCGTGCGTGCGCGAGTTGCCTCATGGCATTGGGATTGACCTCGAAGCTGTCCGCCGCGGAGGTCGAGTTCAACGACTCCTTTCTGAAAATGGATGGCGCTGCGGTGGACCTCAAGTCTTTTGAGAAAGGTAGCGCCGTTCCACCAGGCACCTACAGCGTCGACCTCTTTCTGAACAACGTACTGATCAAGCGCCAGGAAATCACCTTCAGCGCCGATGCATCCGGGCACATCAAACCTGTCGTCTCTCTTGGACTGCTCAAGGAACTGGGACTCAACGCAGGCAAAGCCCAGCAGGAAGGACTTATCGGCATCGACGCCAAGGATGAACTACCGATCGACATCAGCGCCCAGATCACCGGCGCCACGGTGGATTTCGACGTCACCAACCTGGCATTGCAGTTCAGCATTCCGCAGGCATATGTCCAGCGCTATTCGCACGGTTACGTTGACCCGTCGATTTGGGACGAAGGGATCACCGCCTTCTACAGCGACTACCAGGCCAACTTCAACCGCAACACCAACCAGGGAATGAAGAACGACTACCACAGCCTGAACCTGCGCAACGGCTTCAATATCGCCGGGTGGCGCTTTCGTAACGAATCCGCCCTGACCGGCGGAACCGGTACGAAAAACGAGTTCAAGAGCAACCGCACCTATCTGGAGCGCGACGTGCAGCGCCTGAAAGGCAAGCTTTCCCTGGGCGAGCTGTACACCCCTGGCGAGATATTCGATAGCGTTCGTTTTCGCGGCGCGCAGATCGCTTCGGACCTCGGCATGCTGCCCGACAACGAGATCGGCTATGCACCCGTGATCCGTGGCATCGCCGAAACCAATGCCACCGTCGAAGTGCGGCAGAACGGCTACGTGATCTATTCCGCGTCGGTACCACCTGGCGCCTTCGAGTTCACTGACATCTATCCCAGCGGCTCCAACGGCGACCTGCAGATCAAGATCATCGAAGCGGACGGTCGTGTACGCGAGTATCAGCAGTCCTATGCCTACCAGCCGGTCATGACACGGCGCGGCAATCTTCGCTACAGCGTCACCGCCGGTGAATACCGCTCCACCGACCAGCCGTCACCATCGTTCACCCAAGGCACAGCGGTCTACGGCGTGACAGATAACCTTACCGGTTATGGCGGCGCGCTGCTCGCCCAGGACTATCGCGCAGCCAACCTTGGCGCAGGCGTGAACTCCAGCATCGGCGGCATTTCCTTCGACGTGACCAGCAGCGAATCGAAAACCCTGAACGGCAAGACAAACAAGGGTCACAGTGCCCGCTTCCTGTACTCCAAGACGCTGAGCGCCACGGAGACCACCTTCACCATGGCCGGCTACCGCTACTCCACCGAAGGCTATCGCAGCTTCAGCCAGCATGTGGATGACCTTCTACGCTGGGACCGTGCAGGCCTTGGAGCACAAAAGAGCCGAATCAACCTCAGGGTGAACCAGACTCTTTCACAACGAGGATCGCTGTATATCAGCATGGACGAAACCAACTACTGGAAACAGCAGGGCCGTACGCGCAACTGGCAATTTGGTTATGGCAGCAGCATCGCCAACATCAGCTACAACTTTGCGATATCGCGCACCCAGAGCGATCCCATGAACGGTGGTTCGGATACACAATTCACCGCCAACATCAGCATGCCGCTGGGAGGACCGGGTAGCTCTCACCAAATCTCCAGCAACGCCATCAGCTCGAGCAAAGGCGACTCCTCGCTGCAGTCGAGCGTATCCGGCTACCTGGACGATCAGGCAACTCTCAGCTACTCGGCACAGGCAGGCCACAGCAAAAGAAACGGTAACACTGCCGGCGCCAGCCTGGACTGGGACACCCCCGTCGCCAAACTGCGTGGCAACTACAACCAGGGTCGCGATGACAAGCATGTCGACCTGAACGCCTCCGGCTCGTTGCTGGCACACAGTGGCGGCGTTACCCTCGGTCAACCCCTTGGCGAAACCTTCGGTTTGCTGGAGATTCCGGAAGTCGGCGGCGTCGGTGTATCCGGCTGGAACGCCGTGCGTACCAATGGCAAGGGGTATGCGGTAATACCCTATATGCAGCCCTATCGCTACAACTGGGTGAACCTGGATACTCAGACCCTGGGCACAGATACCGAGATCAGTGAAACCTCAAAGGTCTTGGTGCCAACTCGTGGCGCCATCGTCAAGGCAACCTACGCCGCACAGACCGGGCGCCGCCTGCAATTCATCCTGCGCCCGGAGCAAGACAGCCCCATCCCCTTTGGCGCCCAAGGGTACGACGAACAAGGCAAGCCTCTGGGCATGGTCGACAACCTGTCGCGCCTGTTGGTCTTTGGCGTTCCCGACCAGGGCCGATTGGAGATTCGCTGGGCAGAAGGCTCCTGTGCGGTGGACTACAAGCTGCCGCCAGCAAACAAGGACCTGGCATACGAACGCGTGGATGGTCTTTGCAGGGCTTTATAGCAGCCATGGCCGTGCCCTCAATGAGGACGATACAGATGCGTCAATTAATCACACTTCTTGTTACCCTTGGTTGCGCGGTACTAGCCGAGTCAGCGCTCTCAGCATGTACTTGGACTTATGAAAGGGCTCCGCAGTCCACATATCAGATAAATGCTCCAAGTTCCCTCACCGTTAGTCGGGTTCCAATCGGAGGGATACTCGCAAGCTTTTCGCAGAGGGTAGGCTTACAGGAAGGGATCCAATGCCCAAGGGGAAACATATTAAATACAACGATCGATATTGGATTTCCACCCTCTGCAATTCCCAATGTCTACCAGACGAGCGTGCCAGGCATTGGCATACGTGTCATTGCCTCAAGGATAAATGCCGGTGGCAAGGGTGCCGTATATAACTTCCCCGGCCAGTTAGTCATTGATGGCGCCTCAGTCCGTTCCCCCTACCTCCCCACCTATATCTACGTCGAATTCGTCCGTACGGAAGTCGCGGTGGGTTCAGGAGAAATACCTGTCAACTTCACAGCCGAATTCGCCTCACCGTCGGATAGCGGCTTGACCCCGAGCACAGTCACTTATGTGTCTACAGGCACCACAAATCTGGATAACAACTTCTTTTTCAGCAGCTGTGAGTCCCAGGAACCTACCAAGACCGTCCCCATGGGAAAGATCGCTATTTCCAATATCCAATCCGGCGCAGCACTGGAACAACGCTATACCTTCGAAGTGCGCTGCCGCGGCATGCGGCCGACAAAACCGGCACCGATGAAAGTCTACTTCGAAGGCAACTCGACTGCCGCCGGCATGCTGAATCTGACAGGAGCCGGTCAGCCCGGCGTTGCCAAAGGCGTGGTTATCGAAGTGAAAGATGACAAGGGCAGCAAACTGCCTTTCAACAAGCCTGGCGCGATCAGCTTGGATTGGCAGCGCAGCGAAGTCGATGCCGAGATCTACCGTTTCTCTGGTGTGGCCCGCTATACAGCGAGCGGCGGCGAGATAAAAGCTGGCAAGGCAGATGCAACGATGACCTACGTGCTCGACTACAACTGAGCTCATTCATTGCAAACGCGGCATGCAGCCAGATTTCGGGCAAAAAAAATCCCCGTATCTTTCGATACGGGGATTTCTAATATGGTCGGGGTAAGGGGATTCGAACTCCTGACATCCTGCTCCCAAAGCAGGCGCGCTACCGGACTGCGCTATACCCCGGTAAAAAAAAGGCACCTTTAAAAGGCGCCTTCTGCGAACAGAGCTTTTGGCGTCTGATCTTAAGATTCGATCCCAGCGAACTGGTTTCAAAAATGGTGGGTCGTGCAGGATTCGAACCTGCGACCAATTGGTTAAAAGCCAACTGCTCTACCAACTGAGCTAACGACCCAAATATGGTCGGGTAAGGGGATTCGAACTCCTGACATCCTGCTCCCAAAGCAGGCGCGCTACCG
>NZ_JBNNVU010000061.1:32056-33985 GCF_050280705.1 Pseudomonas sp. NPDC089530
ACAGCCCGGCCTACAACGTCGGCGGCATGGCGCGTTTTACCGGGGTCGCTATACCCCGGCTTGAAATTGGCTCCGTGACCAGGACTCGAACCTGGGACCCAATGATTAACAGTCATTTGCTCTACCGACTGAGCTATCACGGAACTTAGCATTTCAATTTACAGCTCTTACAGCAGGCTTTTACTTCTAGTAAGCCTCCTCGTCGACCTTGTTCGCATCGCTACGTTCATGTCTCTGAGGCGCGCCATTCTACAATCTTAAAAACCTTTGTCAACCCCTAAATTGCTTTCAAGACACTGATTTGCAACTTAATTTCAATTTTTCCTCAGGGAGGAAAAACCTCGGGGTGACTTACTGCGGGGCGCACTTTACAAGCCTTTGCCTTACAGTTCAATGCCCTATGCAAAAAAAGGCCTCGCAATGCGAGGCCTTCTTCACAACGACGCCTGATCCGGCTCAGGCGAAGACGATTTCGTCGTTTTCCACCTTAGCCGTCACAGTGGCCCCCGGCAGGAAACTGCCAGCCAGGATCAACTGCGCCAGCGGGTTCTCGATCCAGCGTTGGATCGCTCGCTTGAGCGGACGTGCGCCATAGACCGGGTCGTATCCCACGGCAATCAGCTTGTCCAAGGCCTCGCCACTCAGCTCCAGCTTGAGCTCGCGCTCGGCCAGACGACCGCGCAGGCGTCCCAGCTGGATTTCGGTGATACCGGCGATCTGGTCCCGAGCCAATGGCTCGAAGATCACCACTTCGTCGATCCGGTTGATGAACTCCGGACGGAAATGGGTCGACACCGCATCCATCACCGCCGCCCTCTGCGCCTCGCGATCCCCCACCAGCTCCTGGATCTGCGCAGAGCCCAGGTTGGAGGTCATGACGATCACCGTATTACGGAAATCCACGGTGCGTCCGTGGCTGTCCGTCAGGCGCCCGTCTTCGAGCACCTGCAGCAGGATGTTGAACACATCCGGGTGGGCCTTCTCGACCTCGTCCAGCAGGATCACCGAATAAGGCTTACGCCGCACCGCCTCGGTCAGGTAACCGCCCTCCTCGTAGCCGACGTAGCCTGGAGGCGCGCCGATCAACCGAGCCACGGAATGTTTCTCCATGAACTCGGACATATCGATCCGCACCATTGCCTCTTCGGTATCGAACAGGAATTCGGCCAGCGCCTTGCACAGCTCGGTCTTACCCACACCGGTCGGGCCGAGGAACATGAACGAACCGCTCGGCCGGTTCGGGTCGGACAACCCGGCACGGGAACGCCGCACCGCGTTGGCCACCGCCACCACGGCTTCGTTCTGGCCGATGACACGCTGGTGCAGCAGGCTTTCCATCTTCAGCAGCTTGTCACGCTCGCCCTCAAGCATCTTCGACACCGGAATACCGGTCCACTTGGACACGACTTCGGCGATTTCCTCCTCGGTCACCTTACTGCGCAGCAACTGGTTCTCGCTCTGGCCATGCTGGTCGACCATCTGCAGGCTGCGCTCCAGATCCGGGATCACCCCGTACTGCAACTCGGCCATGCGGTTCAGGTCGCCCTTGCGCCGCGCCGCTTCCAGCTCCTGGCGGGACTGCTCGATCTTCTGCTGGATCTGCGCCGAGCCCTGCACTTCGGCTTTCTCCGAGGTCCAGACTTCCTCCAGATCGGCGTATTCGCGCTCCAGGCGGGTGATTTCCTCCTGGAGTTTCTCCAGGCGCTTGATTGCCGCCTCGTCGTCTTCCTTCTTCAAGGCCTGGGATTCGACCTTCAGTTGAATCAGGCGCCGCTCCAGGCGATCCAGCACTTCCGGCTTGGAGTCGATTTCCATGCGGATACGGCTGGCGGCTTCGTCGATCAGGTCGATCGCCTTGTCCGGAAGTTGGCGGTCGGTGATGTAGCGAGGTCGGCGCTTTGCCGCGGCGCTGATCGCGCCGTCGGAGAT
>NZ_JBNNVU010000062.1:0-14903 GCF_050280705.1 Pseudomonas sp. NPDC089530
GCGGACAATATTTGCAATCTTCCGGGCAGGCACCGGTCTTGATCGACAGCAGGGTGGAAACCTGGACGCGGTTGGCGTCGAAATGCGCGCGGTGCACCGTTTGCGCCTGGAACAACAGATCGTTGAAAGGCTGGGTGAACAGGGCTTTGACCTCAGCCAAAGTCCAGTCATGACGCAAGTGGGCGGTGGTGCTGGCGCTCATGGGCGATTCCTTGATTATGCTTGGCAGGCGGCTGCGGGAAGGGAATACCCACAGCGGCGACACGGATGTTGGGCATATTTAAGGAAGCGCCATGCACTGTCAACCACATTACCAAGGACCGGTTTACATCTGGTTAAAAAGCGAACAATCCTGTTTGCTCTGCGATGAACCGGCAGACACGCCCCAGCCCATTTGCACCGCCTGTGAAACCGAACTGCCGTGGCTCGGCGCGCATTGCCAGGTCTGCGCCCTGCCCTTGCCCGCGGCCGGCCTGACCTGCGGGCAGTGCCTCAAGCAGCCGCCCGCCTTCGCCCAGGTCATTGCGCCCTGGCGTTATGCTTTCCCCGTCGACAGCCTGGTCAGCCGCTTCAAGCACCACGGTAAATGGCCCTTTGGCCGCCTTTTGGCCGAACTTCTCGCGCAATCGCTGCAACATCGCTTTACCGAGGACCTGTCGCCACCCGACGCCCTGCTACCGGTGCCCCTGGCCCGCAAGCGCCTGCGCCAGCGCGGCTACAACCAGGCGGCGATGCTGGCGCGCTGGCTGGGGGCGATCCTGCACATTCCCTGTGACGAAGCCTCGTTGCAGCGCACCCAGGACACCCCGTCGCAACAGGGCCTGGATGCCAAGGCGCGGCAACGCAACCTGCACCAGGCCTTCGCCCTGACGCCCGGGGTGGAGGTCCGGGGCCGGCACCTGGCGCTGGTGGACGACGTACTCACCACCGGCGCCACTGCCCACGCCCTGGCGCGCCTGCTGCGCCAGGCCGGGGCGCGGCGGGTGGACGTGTATTGCCTGGCCCGCACACCGAAACCCGGCACGTCCGACTGAACTTGACTCTCGGCCCTCAAGCCGCAAACTCCTTGTCCATTCCCAGCGTTCAAAGCGTCCAGCCATGTCCTTGCCCACCCTGTTGACCCAGCACATCGTCCGTCGGCCGCAGCGCATCGCCCTGCTGCAACACATCGCCGAACAGGGCTCGATCACCCGCGCGGCGAAAAGCGCGGGCCTGAGCTACAAGGCCGCCTGGGATGCCATCGACGAGCTGAACAATCTGGCGCAAAAGCCCCTGGTCGAACGCAGTGTCGGCGGCAAAGGCGGCGGCGGTGCCCGGCTCTCCGTCGAAGGCGAGCGGGTGCTGCGCCTCTACCAGCGCTTGCAGGCCCTGCAGGCCCAAGTGCTGGAAGCCGCCGAAGACGCCGCCGACCTCGACCTGCTGGGGCGCCTGATGCTGCGGACCAGCGCCCGCAACCAGTTGCACGGCACGGTGCTGGCCGTCGAAGCCCAGGGGCGCAACGACCTGGTGCGCCTGGCGCTGGCGGAGGACCTGGTCATCCACGCGCAAATCACCCACGACAGCACCCTGCGCCTGGAACTGGAACCCGGTACCGAAGTGGTGGCGCTGATCAAGGCCGGCTGGCTGGAACTGCTGGCCATCGAGCAGCCCGCAACACCCGGACATAATTGCCTGCTGGGCACCCTGGAGGCCATCCTCGACGCAGAGGACGGCCCCAGCGAACTGCGGATCGCCCTGCCCAGCGGCCAGACCCTCTGTGCCCTGGCCGAACCGCTGCAACTGAGAACCCTCGGCCTGAGCGCCGGCAAACCGGTGCGGGTGCAGTTCTCACCCTCCAACGTCCTGCTCGGCACACCGCTCTAAACCAGGCGCCCTGTAGCCGCTGCCGAGCACCGCTGCGACCGATTTGGGCGGCACGCCGACGAAGCAGGCGCCGCTGCTGATTGCGCAACGGCTATATCACGCTCTGCAACATGTTCGTCATCGACGCTGATTAAGGTGGCTGCAAAAACCTGCAGGGAGCCTGTGATGAGCCTATTAGAAGACGATCAACCCACCGACCTCGAGAAGATGGTCGGCCTCAGCCGCCGTGGTTTCATCAGTGCCGGCGCCCTGTGCGGCGCGGCCATGTTTCTCGGTGGCAACCTGCTGAGCCGCAGCGTGCTGGCCGCCAGTGTCAGCGCCGGCAGCAGCAAGCTGCTGGGCTTCGAAGGCATTGCCGCCGCCACCAGCGACACCATCACCCTGCCACCGGGCTACAAGTCCTCGGTGCTAATCAGCTGGGGCCAGCCCCTGCTGAAAAACGGCCCGGCCTTCGACCCGAGCGGCAATGGCACCGCCGCGGCCCAGGAGGTCCAGTTCGGTGACAACAACGACGGCATGAGCCTGTTCGCCTTCCCGGACGACAAGAACCGAGCGCTGATGGCGATCAACAACGAATACACCAACTACCGCTACCTCTACCCCCACGGCGGCATGCCGCAGTCGGCGGAAGACGTGCGCAAGGCCCTGGCCAGCGAAGGCGTGTCGGTGATCGAAGTGCAGCGGCGCAACGGCCAGTGGCAGTTCGTCCAGGGCTCGCGCTACAACCGCCGCATCCACGGCAACGCGCCGATTCGCCTGAGCGGCCCGGCCGCCGGCCACGCCCTGATGAAAACCAGCGCCGACAAGAGCGGCCGTAAAGTCCTCGGCACCTTCCAGAACTGCGCCAATGGCAAGACGCCCTGGGGTACCTACCTGACCTGCGAAGAGAACTTCACCGACTGCTTCGGCAGCAGCAACGCCCAGCAGAGCTTCGATGCCGCGCAGAAACGCTACGGTGCCTCGGTGACCAGCCGCGACATCAACTGGCATCAGCACAACCCGCGTTTCGACCTGGCGAAAAACCCCAACGAACTCAACCGTCACGGCTGGGTGGTGGAAATCGACCCGTTCGACCCGCAGTCCAAGCCGATCAAGCGCACCGCCCTGGGCCGCTTCAAGCATGAAAACGCCGCCCTGGCCGAAACCCGCGACGGGCGCGCCGTGGTGTACATGGGCGACGACGAGCGTGGCGAGTTCATCTACAAATTCGTCAGCCGCGACCGCATCAACCACCGCAACCTCAAGGCCAACCGCGACCTGCTGGACCAAGGCACCCTGTACGTGGCGATCTTCGACAATGGCGACGGCAACCCGGACCACCCGAAAGGCCAGGGCAAATGGGTCGAGCTGAGCCACGGCAAGAACGGCATCGACGCCAGCAGCGGTTTCGCCGACCAGGCCGAAGTGCTGATCCACGCCCGCCTGGCGGCCAGTGTGGTCAAGGCCACGCGCATGGACCGTCCGGAGTGGATCGTGGTCAGCCCGAAAGACGGCCAGGTCTACTGCACCCTGACCAACAACGCCAAGCGCGGCGAAGAAGGCCAGCCGGTAGGCGGCCCGAACCCACGGGAGAAAAACGTCTACGGGCAGATCCTGCGCTGGCAGACCGCCCGCGGCGATCACGGTTCGATGGACTTCACCTGGGACCTGTTCGTGGTGGCCGGCAACCCGAGCGTGCACGCGGGCAAGCCCAAGGGCGGCTCATCGAACATCACTCCGCAGAACATGTTCAACAGCCCCGACGGCCTGGGCTTCGACAAGGCCGGCCGGCTGTGGATCCTCACCGACGGCGACGTCAGCAACGCCGGCGACTTTGCCGGCATGGGCAACAACCAGATGCTCTGCGCCGACCCGGACACCGGTGAAATCCGTCGCTTCATGGTCGGGCCCGTGGGTTGCGAAGTCACCGGCATCACCTTCTCGCCGGATCAGAAGAGCCTGTTCGTGGGCATCCAGCATCCGGGCGAAAACGGCGGCTCGACCTTCCCCGAGCACCTGCCCAACGGCAAGCCGCGCTCTTCGGTGATGGTCATCACCCGGGAAGACGGCGGCATCGTCGGCGCCTGATCCAGCGCTTCGCGGGCCAGCCTCGTTCCTCCGTAGGAGCGAGGCTGGCCCGCAATAGCGTCCCCCCAGCCACCACCTCCCCCTTCGCCTGCGTTACCATGCCTGGCCAGATGCAGCAGCGTGCTGCGCGCAGGAGTCAGCATGTCTCACCCGTTCGATAGCCTTACCCCTGATTTGGTCCTCGATGCCGTCGAAAGCATCGGTTTTCTCAGCGATGCCCGGGTTCTGGCCCTCAACAGTTACGAAAACCGTGTCTATCAGGTCGGCCTCGAAGACGGCGAGCCGCTGGTCGCCAAGTTCTACCGCCCGCAGCGCTGGACCGACGAGGCAATTCTCGAAGAACACCGTTTCACCTTCGAACTCGCCGAATGCGAAGTGCCGGTGGTGGCGCCACTGATTCACAACGACGAAAGCCTGTTCGAGCACCAGGGCTTCCGTTTCACCCTGTTCCCACGTCGTGGCGGCCGTGCGCCGGAGCCCGGCAACCTGGACCAGCTGTATCGCCTGGGCCAATTGCTCGGCCGCTTGCATGCGGTGGGCGCCACCCGGCCGTTCGAGCATCGCGAAGCGCTGGCAGTGAAGAACTTCGGCCACGACTCGCTGACCACCCTGCTGGAAGGCGACTTCATTCCCCAAAGCCTGCTGCCGGCCTACGCATCGGTGGCCCGCGACCTGCTCAAGCGGATCGAAGACATCTACCAGGCCACGCCCCACCAGAACATCCGCCTGCACGGCGATTGCCACCCCGGCAACATGATGTGCCGCGACGAGGTGTTCCATATCGTCGACCTCGACGACTGCCGCATGGGCCCGGCGGTACAGGACCTGTGGATGATGCTCGCCGGCAATCGCCAGGAGTGCCTGGGACAGTTGTCGGAACTGATGGAAGGCTACAGAGAATTCCACGACTTCGACCCTCGGGAACTGGCGCTGATCGAGCCGCTGCGCGCCCTGCGCCTGATGCACTACAGCGCATGGCTGGCCCGGCGTTGGGACGACCCGGCCTTCCCCCGCAGCTTCCCCTGGTTCGGCAGCGAGCGTTACTGGGGCGACCAGGTGCTGGCCTTGCGCGAGCAACTGGCGGCATTGAATGAAGAGCCATTGAAGCTGTTCTGACCCCAGCCTTAATCGGTTCTGTAGGAGCGAGGCTTGCCCGCGATGGGAGCGCCTCGGTCCCAGAGAAGGACCGCGTTATCGTTCATCGCGGGCAAGCCTCGCTCCTACAAAGACCGGATTGACCGAAAAAGCGGTCACCTTGACTACGCCGACAAAGACACAGCCTGACAAATCTCCTTACAATCACTGACTTTGTTAGCTGCCTAAGCAAGGATCCTGCATGCAAGCCGCCAACCCGCGTCACGGGTACATCCTGGGCCTGAGCGCCTACATCATCTGGGGCCTGTTCCCGATCTACTTCAAAGCCATCGCCAACGTGCCCGCCGTGGAAATCATCATCCACCGGGTGCTCTGGTCCGCCCTGTTCGGCGCGCTGCTGCTGATGGTCTGGAAACATCCCGGCTGGTGGCGCGAACTGCGGGACAATCCGCGGCGCCTGGCGATCCTGGCCCTGAGCGGCACCCTGATCGCGGCCAACTGGCTGACCTATGTCTGGGCGGTGAACAACGGGCGCATGCTCGAAGCCAGCCTGGGCTACTACATCAACCCGCTGGTGAACGTGCTGCTGGGCATGCTGATCCTCGGCGAGCGGCTGCGCCGCCTGCAATGGGTGGCCGTCGGCCTGGCGGCGGTTGGCGTGGCACAGCAGGTCTGGCAGGTCGGCAGCCTGCCCTGGGTCTCGCTGGTGCTGGCGCTGACCTTCGGTTTCTACGGCCTGATCCGCAAGCAGGCGCCGGTCAAGGCACTGCCGGGGCTGGTGGTGGAAACCTGGATGCTGGTACCGATCGCCATCGCCTGGCTGCTGTTCAACCCCACCGCCACCAGCGCCCAGCCCACCTTCTGGACCACCTCCGAAGCCTGGTGGCTGGTGGCTGCGGGCCCGGTCACTCTGGTGCCGCTGGTGTGCTTCAACGCCGCCGCCCGTCACCTGCCCTACACCACCCTGGGCTTCCTGCAGTACCTCGCGCCGACCCTGGTGCTGTTGCAGGCGGTGCTGCTGTTCGGCGAGCACCTGTCGTCAAGCGCGCTGGTGGCGTTCATGTTTATCTGGGCTGGCCTTGCGGTGTACAGCGTGGATGCCTGGATGAGCCTGCGCAAACGCAGCTGATCAATAAACGTACAAACCTCTGCAGGCCACGGTTATCGTGGCCTGCGCCTATCCTTCCCAAGGTTATCCACAGCGTGATCCCCGCTGTTTGTGCACAAGCCCTTGAAACTGCTTGTTTTTTGATCAGTTCTTGAAGGACCCCGGCCGGCCTGGGCTGGCGGCGGGTCTCTACAGGTTATCCACAGGCGCATGCACGCTAACACTGGATAACCTGCTTCTGCGGCTCACACCTCGCTGCGCAGCACCAACTCCACCATCAGATCGTCCGCCAGGGTTTCCAGGCGCGACTGCAGCACATCGAGAGACAGGGTCAGCGGCACCGCCAGGATCGCTTCGGCGTGGAACAGCGGCTCGCTGCTCATCGGCGCCGGGCGCACTTCAGTCACCAGCCGCTCCAGGTTCACCCCCTGCTCGCTCAGCAAGCGGGTGATGTCGCGCACGATACCCGGCCGGTCGTTGCCCACCAGCTCCATGGCGATCGGCTTCCAGGTGCAGGCCTGTTCGATACCGCTTTCGGCGATCAGCACGCGGATGCCCTGTGCCGCCAACCCTTGCAAAGCGTCCACCAGCTCGTCGTAGGCCTCCGCCGGTACGGCGATCCGCAGGATGCCGGCGAACTGCCCCGCCATGCGCGACATGCGGCTCTCCAGCCAGTTACCGCCGTGGGCCGCGATGCATTGGGCGATGCGCTCGACCTGTCCGGGCTTGTCCGGGGCGAATACGGTGAGTACGAGGTGGTCCATGGCGCAACCCTCTGGCGTGACGTTTGATCTGGAAAATCAAGTATAGGCAAGGCTCATCCCGCTGCCGTCCTGGCCCGCTCCTGTAGGGGGCATGCAGGAAAACCGGGCGTTGCAGCGAGCGAAATATAAATCGTGTACAACTCCTTAGATTTATATGGAACAATCTGCTGGTTTTTTGAGAACATCAAACTCCCCTGCGTGACCGGATCGCGAGCTTGAGTCGCGAAACGACGTATTTAGTCTAATTTTCACAACCGCAATTCATCATGTAGTATGCCGCAGCGCGCACTACATAACGTTGGATCGATGTCTGCCAAGGCGCAGTCACAACCCTGAAAGCCCTGTCAGCAAGGCTTAAAGCCGTTGATTGGAACCATCCCAGCCGCCCGCGATGGCATGTACTGGTAGAGGGGTTTGTGGTTTAAATGGCCAGAGGCTTCATTGTTAATTTGAAGAGCTGATAAAGCGAAATAGCTTAAGCAGAGTGAGGCAAGCAATGACTGAACACGTTCAAGTCGGTGGCCTGCAGGTCGCCAAAGTCCTGTTCGACTTCGTGAACAACGAAGCCATTCCCGGTACCGGCCTCACCGCCGACAAGTTCTGGGCCGGTGCCGACAAGGTCATCCACGACCTGGCGCCGAAGAACAAAGCCCTACTCGCCAAACGCGACGATTTCCAGGCGCGTATCGATGCCTGGCACCAATCCCGCGCCGGACAAGCCCACGACGCCGTGGCCTACAAAGCCTTCCTGCAAGACATCGGTTATCTGCTGCCAGAAGCGGCGGACTTCCAGGCCACGACGCAAAACGTCGATGACGAGATCGCCCGCACGGCCGGTCCGCAGCTGGTGGTCCCGGTAATGAACGCCCGCTTCGCCCTCAACGCCTCCAACGCCCGTTGGGGCTCGCTGTACGACGCGCTCTACGGCACCGACGCCATCAGCGAAGCCGACGGCGCGGAAAAAGGCAAAGGCTACAACAAGGTGCGCGGCGACAAGGTCATCGCCTTCGCCCGCGCCTTCCTCGACGAGGCCGCGCCCCTGGCTGCCGGCTCCCATGTCGATTCCACCGGCTACAAGATCGTCAGCGGCAAGCTGGTGGTCACCCTCAAGGGTGGCAGCAACTCGGATGTGAAGAGCTCTGGCCTGCGCGACGACGCGCAACTGATCGGCTACCAGGGCGATGCCACGGCACCGACCGCGGTCCTGCTCAAGCACAACGGCCTGCATTTCGAAATCCAGATCGATGCCGGCAGCCCCATCGGCCAGACCGACGCCGCCGGTGTCAAAGACGTGCTGATGGAAGCGGCCCTGACCACCATCATGGACTGCGAAGATTCGGTCGCCGCCGTCGATGCCGATGACAAGGTGGTGATCTACCGCAACTGGCTCGGCCTGATGAAGGGCGACCTGGCCGAGGAAGTGGCCAAGGGCGGCCAGACCTTCACCCGCACCATGAACGCCGACCGCGAATACACCGCCCCCAACGGCGGCAACGTCAAGCTGCATGGCCGTTCGCTGCTGTTCGTGCGCAACGTGGGCCACCTGATGACCATCGACGCGATCCTCGATAAAGAGGGCAACGAAGTGCCGGAAGGCATCCTCGACGGCCTGGTGACCAGCCTCGCGGCGATCCACAACCTCAACGGCAACACCTCGCGCAGCAACAGCCGCACCGGCTCGGTGTACATCGTGAAGCCGAAGATGCATGGCCCGGAAGAAGCCGCCTTCACCAACGAGCTGTTCGGGCGCATCGAAGACGTGCTGGAACTGCCGCGCAACACCCTGAAAGTCGGGATCATGGACGAGGAGCGCCGCACCACGGTCAACCTCAAGGCCTGCATCAAGGCGGCCAGCGAGCGCGTGGTGTTCATCAACACCGGCTTCCTCGACCGCACCGGCGATGAAATCCACACCTCCATGGAAGCCGGCGCCGTGGTGCGCAAGGCCGAAATGAAGGCCGCCAAGTGGATCGGCGCCTACGAGAACTGGAACGTCGATATCGGCCTCTCCACCGGCCTGCAAGGTCGCGCACAGATCGGTAAAGGCATGTGGGCCATGCCGGACCTGATGGCCGCCATGCTCGAACAGAAAATCGCCCACCCGCTGGCCGGCGCCAACACCGCCTGGGTCCCGTCGCCGACCGCCGCGGCCCTGCACGCCCTGCACTACCACAAGGTCGACGTGTTCGCCCGCCAGGCCGAGCTCGCCAAGCGTGCCCGCGCGTCGGTGGACGACATCCTGACCATCCCCCTGGCCAGCAACACCAACTGGTCGGCCGAGGAAATCAAGAACGAACTGGACAACAACGCCCAGGGCATTCTCGGTTACGTGGTGCGCTGGATCGACCAGGGCGTCGGCTGCTCCAAGGTGCCGGACATCAACGATGTCGGCCTGATGGAAGACCGCGCCACCCTGCGCATTTCCAGCCAGCACATCGCCAACTGGCTGCGCCACGGTGTCGTCACCGAGGCCCAGGTCATGGAAAGCCTCAAGCGCATGGCGCCCGTGGTGGACCGGCAGAACGCCGGCGACACCCTGTACCGTCCGCTGGCACCGAACTTCGACAGCAACATCGCCTTCCAGGCGGCGGTCGAACTGGTGATCGAAGGCACCAAGCAGCCGAACGGCTACACCGAGCCGGTGCTGCACCGTCGGCGTCGCGAGTTCAAGGCCAAGAACGGTCTGTAAAGCCTGTGCCGTAAACGAGAAAGCCCCGGTCGCGAGATCGGGGCTTTTTTGTTGCTGCCGGGAAGGCCTACCGCCCCACCCCCAACTCATGCTTGACCAGCGTGAGCAACTGGCTGGTGTCGATCGGCTTGAGCAGAAAGTCCACCACATGCAGATGCATGGCCTCGATGGCATCACGCACATCGGCACCACCGGAAATGATAATGATCGGCAGCGCCGCCCGCTCCGATTCGCGCACCTTGCGGATCAGGTCCAGGCCACTGCAGGGGGTCATGCGCAGATCGGTGATCAGCAAGCCGATCGATCGGTTCGAGTTCAACAGTTCAAGCGCGGCCTTGCCACTGGCCGCGGTCATGCAGCGAATGCCATCCAGCCCCAGAATCTCCGACAACAACTCCCGAGCGTCCTTGTCATCATCGACGATCAAGACGCGCTGGGGTGGCAGGTCCGGCTCGAGCATCACGGCGTTCAGCGCCTCACGCTCGTCATCGCTCAAAATATCGTGGTCAGACATGGTGTTCTCTACATAGTCGGATCGGTCCCCTGGCACAGTGGTCTGACATCGCTAGGCAGACCTTCAATGTGCACTTCGTCGGATTTTTTTCCAAGAGCCTCGATAAGCACTTTTTTTGCAGTTTTACCCCCTGCTTGAAGCGAATTCACAGGTGCAGAGCCGCTACCTAGACTTACGTCCAATGGGCACCCCGCGGCGGGGGACCGACCATGACCAAAGACCCGACCACGACAAATCCAACAAGACTGCGGTAATGGTTATGAGTAAAGCGGATGCCTTCACCCAGGCAGGGAAAACCGCGGTGTTGCAGAACATCCACGGCACGATGCAGTTTCTCCAGCGGTTCCCCCCTTTCAATCAGATGGAAAACGCTCACCTGGCCTACCTGGTCGAGCAGTGCCAGCTGCGCTTCTATGGCCCCGGCGACAGCATCATCAAACCCGCCGACGGGCCGGTCGAACACTTCTATATCGTCAAGCAGGGCCGGGTGGTGGGCGAGCGTCCGCACACCGCCAAGGGCGGCACCGAAACCACCTTTGAAATCACCACCGGCGAGTGCTTTCCCCTCGCCGCGCTGCTGGGCGAACGGGCGACCCGCACCGAGCACCTGGCCGCCGAGGACACCTTCTGCCTGCAACTGAACAAGCCGGCATTCATCAAGCTGTTCGCCCTCTGCGCGGTGTTCCGCGATTTCGCCCTGCGCGGCGTCAGCAGCCTGCTGGACCAGATCAACCAGCAGGTCCAGCAAAAGGCCGTGGAAACCCTCGGCACCCAGTACTCCCTCAACACCCGGCTGGGCGAATTGGCGATGCGCCACCCGGTGACCTGCAACCCGGCCACCCCGCTGCGCGAGGCCGTGAGCCTGATGCACGAGCAGCAGGTGGGCAGCATAGTGGTGGTGGATGAGCACAAGGCCCCGCTGGGGATCTTCACCCTGCGCGACCTGCGCCAGGTGGTGGCCGACGGCACCGGCGACTTCAACCAGGGCATCGAACGGCACATGACCCAGGCACCGTTCGCCCTGTCGCCGGACCACAGCGCCTTCGACGCCGCCATCGCCATGACCGAGCGGCACATCGCCCACGTCTGCCTGGTCAAGGACCAGCGCCTGTGCGGCGTGGTGTCCGAGCGCGATCTGTTTTCCCTGCAACGGGTCGACCTGGTGCACCTGGCGCGGACCATCCGCAACGCGCCGCGCATCGACAACCTGGTAGCGATCCGCGGCGAGATCGGCCAACTGGTGGAGCGCATGCTGGCCCACGGTGCCTCCTCGACCCAGATCACCCACATCATCACCCTGCTCAACGATCACACGGTGTGCCGGGTCATCGAACTGACCCTGGCCGACAAGGGCGACCCGGGCGTGCCGTTCAGCTGGCTGTGTTTCGGCAGCGAAGGCCGGCGCGAGCAGACCCTGCACACCGACCAGGACAACGGCATCCTGTTCGAGGCCCGCGACGCCGTGCACGCGGCCCAAATTCGCGGCAAGCTACTGCCCCTGGCGCAGCAGATCAACCAGAGCCTGGCGCTGTGCGGCTTCACCTTGTGCAAGGGCAACATCATGGCCGGCAACCCCGAGCTGTGCCTGTCCCGCACCGAATGGGCCCGGCGCTTCGCCGCCTTCATTCGCGAAGCGACGCCGGAGAACCTGTTGGGTTCGAGCATCTATTTCGACCTGCGGGTGGTCTGGGGCGACGAGCAAGGCTGCGCCCAACTGCGCCGCGGCATCCTCGACCAGGTCGGCGACAACCGCCTGTTCCAGCGCATGATGGCCGAGAACGCACTGCGCCAGCGCCCGCCCGTGGGGCGCTTTCGCGAATTCGTCCTGGCCAGGAAAAATGGCGAGAAAGCCACCCTGGATCTCAAGGTCCAGGGGCTTACGCCCTTCGTCGACGGCGCACGGCTGCTGGCCCTGGCCAACAACATTGATGCCAACAACACCCTGGAGCGCCTGCGCCAGCTGGTGGCCAGGGAGGTGATCGACGCCCTCGATGGCGCCGCCTATGAAGAGGCCTACCACTTCATCCAGCAAACCCGCATGCAACAGCACCAGTTGCAGACCCGGCAGAACCTGCCCTACTCCAACCGCGTCGACCCGGACAGTCTCAACCACCTGGACCGGCGGATCCTGCGCGAGTCGCTGCGCCAGGCCCAGCGCCTGCAAAGCAGCCTGGCACTGAGGTATCAGCTATGAGCCTGTTCGCCTGGTTGCGCCCGGCCGGCGCGGCGCTCGGCGCCGCCCAGCAACAACGCCGCGAACGCCTGCCCGTCGCCCCGCCGCTGGGCGAATGCAGCCTGCGCGAACAGCGCTGGGTGGTGCTGGACCTGGAAACCACAGGGCTCAACCTCAACCGCGATCAGGTGCTGTCCATCGGCGCGGTGGTCATCGAAGACGGCGCCATCGATTTCGGCCAGCAGTTCGAGCGCACCCTGCAGCGGGCCGATCACAAGCTCAGCCCCAGCGTACTGATCCATGGCCTCGGGCCCAGCGCGATCGCTGCTGGCAGCGACCCGGTGGAGGCCTTGCTGGATTTCATGGAGTTCGTCGGCGACAGCCCGCTGCTGGCCTTCCACGCGCCGTTCGACCAGCACATGCTCGGCCGGGCCCTGAAGGACAGCCTGGGTTATCGCCTGCAGCATCCGTTCCTCGATGTGGCTGAGATGGCCCCGCTGCTCTGCCCCCAGGCGGCTATCCGCGAGGCTGGGCTGGACGACTGGATGGGCCACTTCAAGCTGCAGGTCGGCGAGCGCCACCATGCCGCCGCCGACGCCCTGGCCACCGCCGAGCTGGCGCTGATCCTGTTCAACCGCGCCCGCCGACAGCAGATCCACAGCCCGCTGAACCTGCAACAGCGGCTCAGCCAATGGAAACGCCGCCAACAAACGCACTCCTTCTGACCTGTAGCCGCTGCCGAGCGTTAGCGAGGCTGCGATCGACTGCGTAGCAGTCGCAATCCGGACAACGCGTTCCGCCCTGACCTACCGCAAGCACAGGCTTTGCGACCGCTGCGCGGCCGATCGCAGCCTCGCTAACGCTCGACAGCGGCTACAAGGCAGCGGCTACAGGTATCAGATAAATCGCAGCCGACCGGCGCCCATTGCGCGGCTCTTTGCGCCCTGCCACAATCGCGAATAATTCTCGTTATTTTCAACTTCCCATTGGTGATGTCCGTTGTCGTCAGCCCAAAGCCCCCACAGTGACCTCGTTGGTGCCTTGTATCGCGACCACCGTGGCTGGCTGCTGGCCTGGCTGCGCCGCAACGTGGCCTGCCCGCAGCGGGCCGAGGACCTGAGCCAGGACACCTTCGTCCGCCTGCTGGGCCGCGACGAACTGAAGGCCCCGCGCGAACCCCGGGCTTTCCTGGTGGCCATCGCCAAGGGGCTGCTGTTCGACTATTTCCGCCGCGCCGCGCTGGAACAGGCCTACCTCGCCGAGCTGATGCTGATCCCGGAAGCCGAACAACCGTCCCCGGAAGAACAGCAACTGATCCTCGACGACCTCAAGGCCATCGACCGCCTGCTGGGCAAGCTGTCGAGCAAGGCCCGCGCCGCCTTCCTCTATAACCGCCTCGACGGCCTCGGTCATGCCGAAATCGCCGAGCGCCTGGGTGTGTCCGTGCCACGGGTCCGGCAGTACCTGGCCCAGGGCATCCGCCAGTGCTACGTCGCTCTATATGGGGAACCGACATGAGTGCGCTCAACGCCAAGCCGGTGTCCGCCCGGGTGCTGGACGCCGCGATTGCCTGGCAGCTGTCGCTGGACTCCGGCGACGGCAATCCGATGGTCCGCGAGGAATTCGCCAAATGGCACGCCGCCGATGAAGAACACGCCCGTGCCTGGCGCCAGCTGGGCATGCTCGACCAGCGTTTCAGCGTCGCCAGCGGCCCGGCCCGCAACGCCCTGCTGCAATCCCGGGAAGGCCTGCGCCGCCGGGTGCGCAAGCTCGGCAGCGGGCTGGCCGGCATCGTCCTGCTGCTGGGGCTGGGGCTGTTCGCCGGCGAACGCTACGGCCAGCTGGATTACTGGCTCGCCGACCAGCGCACCGCCACCGGCGAGCAGCGCACCCTGCGCCTGGCCGACGGCACGCTGATCAACCTCAATACCCACAGCGCGCTGGATGTGCATTTCGACGAAAAACAGCGGCGCATCGTGCTGCAGGAAGGCGAGATCCTGGTGGAGACCGGCCACAACGACACCCGGCCGTTTATCGTCGAAACCCGCGAAGGCCGGATGCGCGCGCTGGGCACGCGCTTCCTGGTCAAGCGCGAGGCGCAGGGCACGCGTCTGAGCGTGTTGCAGTCGGCCGTGGCTGCGCGGCCGGAGTCCGGCTCGGACGAACAGATCCTCAAGGAAGGCCAGCAGGTGCTGATGCGCCGCGACGGCCTCGACCCGCTGCTGGCCCTGAACCCCGGCGCCGACGCCTGGACCCGCGGCATGCTGGTGGTGGACAACGCGCGCCTGGCGGACCTGGTGCACGAACTGGGGCGCTATCGCCGCGGCCACCTGGGCGTGGCCCCGGAAGTGGCCGACCTGCGCATCACCGGCAGCTTCCCGCTGCAGGACACCGACCTGGCCCTGCGCGCGTTGCTGCCCACTCTGCCGGTGCAGATCCAGCAGCACACGCCGTGGTGGGTAACGGTGGCGGCGCGGGCCGAGGGCAAGCCTTGATTCGGTGATATCGGGACAATCGCTATCGCGGGCAAGCCTCGCTCCTACAAAGGCGATGGGTTAACAGTAGTTGCGAGGGTTGCGCGCGTAGATGCGACCGCCGACACCCCCCGCCACCAACAGGAAAACCCAAGA
>NZ_JBNNVU010000062.1:14913-33820 GCF_050280705.1 Pseudomonas sp. NPDC089530
CGGTGATGGTATCGGTCAGCCCGCTCTCGTCGTCGTAATTCCTCGCTCCTACAGAGGCGATGCGATACCTGTAGGAGCGAGGCTTGCCCGCGATGAGGCCCCCTCGAACACCGCCCTCCTCCACCTGAAACACCCTCGATTTTGCTGAACCGAAATTATTTTCAATCCGCCCTATCACTTTTCGAATCTCGTCCGGCACATAGGCAATTGAGAAAGACTTCCATCCAGGAGCCCCCTATGTCCCGCTCGCTAGACACCCTGTTGCGCCCCAGCCTGTTGGCCGTGGCCATCGCCCTCTGCGCCCCGCTGGCCAGCCCGGCGCTGATCGCCGCCGAACAGGCATCCAGCGTGCGGGCCTACGACCTGCCGGCCGCACCGCTGGCCAGCACCCTGAACCAGATCGCCAGCCAGGCCGGCCTGGCCCTGAGCCTCAGCCCGAGCCTGGCCGCCGGCAAGACCTCGGCCCCGGTCAAGGGCCAGTTCGACGCCGCCGGCGCCCTGCGCGAAGCCCTGCGCGGCACCGGCCTGCAACTGGAGCAAAGCAGCGCCGGGACCTACAGCCTGGTGGCGATTCCCGACGGCGTGGTGGCGCTGCCGGAAACCAACATTACCGGCCAGCAGGCGTATGAAAGCGCGTGGGGCCCCGTTGAGGGTTATGTCGCCACGCGCACCGCCGCCGGCACCAAGACCGACACCGCGCTGGTCGAAGCCCCGCGTTCGATTTCCGTCGCCACCCGCCAGCAGATGGAAGACCGTAACGTACAGAACCTGGACGACGCCGTTCGCTACATGCCCGGCATCGTTTCCGCCAGCTACGGCAGCGACACCCGCTATGACTGGATGCTGGTGCGCGGCTTCGAGCCCACGCAGTTCCTCGACGGCCTGCCCCTGCCCCGCGGCGTATATGCCAACCCGAAGGCGGAAACCTGGAACCTCGACCGCCTGGCCCTGCTGCGCGGTCCGGCCTCCTCGGTCTATGGCCAGACCCCGCCGGGGGGCTTGCTGGACATGGTCAGCCGGCGCCCCAGCGCAGAGGCCAGCCATGCCGTCCAGCTGCAGTACGGCAGCGACAACTACCGTCAGCTCAACTTCGCCAGCACCGGCAAGATCGACGATGAAGGCCGGTTCCTCTACGGCCTCAGCGGCGTGGTGCGCGATGCCGGCACCCAGGTCGACCACATCGACAACAAGCGCTACAACATCGCCCCCAGCCTGACCTGGAACATCGACACCGACACCAAGCTGACCCTGCTCTCGCAGTTCACCCGCGACGATACCGGCGCCACCAGCCAGTTCATGCCGATCCAGGGCACCAAGATCAAATCGCCCCTGGGCGACGTCTCCCATCACAAGAACCTGGGCGATCCGGACTACGAGTTCTACGACCGCACCTACTACGCCCTGGGCTACGCCTTCGAGCACCGGTTCAACGATACCTGGCAGTTCCGCCAGAACCTGCGCTACACCAAGTCGGAGCTGTCCTTCCAGCAGTTGACCGTGGGTTCCTACGCCTACTCCCCGGCCGATGCGGCCGGCAATATCAGCCGCACCTCGACCAATGTGGACGAGAACATCGGCCAGTTCGCGGTGGACAACAACTTCCAGGCCGACTTCGCCACCGGCGACATCGCCCACACCCTGCTGATCGGCCTGGATCACCAACGCACCGACACCTCCTACCTGTCGATCTACGGCAACGGCGGGACGACCAACATCTTCAACCCGAGCTATGGCCAGCCGATCGTGCGCCCGGCGCGCTCCAGCGCTTACTACGACTACAACCAGAAAACCGTGCAGACCGGTCTCTACGTGCAGGACCAGATGGCCCTGGACCAGTGGCGCCTGACCCTGGGCGGTCGTGAGGACTGGGTGCACCAGGGCACCACCTACTTCAACAAGAACGACGCGACCAACACCGACCGCAGCAAGAACTTCAGCGGCAACGCGGCGCTGAGCTATGTGTTCGACTCAGGTCTGGTGCCGTACATCTCCTACGCCGAGTCGTTCCAGCCAGCCAGCAACGCCAGCGCCTCCCCTACCGAGTCGTATAAACCCACGGAGGGCAAGCAATGGGAGCTGGGGATCAAGTATCAGCCGCCGGGTTCGAATACCCTGCTCAGCGCGGCGGTCTACGACCTGACCCAGAAGAACGTACTGGTGACCAGCATCGGCGCCGGCGGCGAGTCGATCACCAGCCAGACCGGTGAAGTGAAGGTCAAAGGCCTGGAACTGGAAGCGGTGTCCGACGTGACCGACAACCTCAAGGTCATCGCCGCCTACACCCTGGCCAAGTCCGAGGTCCAGGACGGCCTCTACAAGGGCAACCGCCTGCAACTGATGCCCAACCAGCAGGCCTCCCTGTGGACCGACTACACCTGGCACAGCGGCGTGCTCGACGGTTTCGGCATTGGCGCGGGTGCCCGCTACACCGGCAATACCTACGGCGACCAGGCCAATACCTGGCTGGGCAAGGCCAATGCCTACACGGTGTTCGACGCCGCCGTGCATTACGACCTCGGCCGCCTGGACAACAGCCTCAAGGGCGCGTCGCTGAAACTCAACGCCACCAACCTGTTCGACAAGGACTACCTGTCCACCTGCGATGGGTCCTACTGCTATTTCGGCGATCAGCGCAGCGTGGTCGCCAGTGCCACCTACCAGTGGTAATCGGCGGAGTTAACGACCAGGCCGTCCCGCGAGGGCGGCTTTGCTGTGTCTGAAGGCGAAGAAATGAAAAGCACAACCATCCGCCGCTGGTCCTTTATCCACACCTGGACCAGCCTGATCTGCACGGTGTTCCTGCTGATGCTGGCCCTGACCGGCCTGCCGCTGATCTTTCACCATGAGATCGACCATCTGCTGGGCGACGCGCCCAAGCTGCGGGAGATGCCCGCCGACACCCCGCGCCTGGACCTGCAACAGCTGGTGCGGGCCGCCGAGGCCCATCGCCCGGACGACGTGATGCAGTACTTCGGCTGGGACGAGGACGAACCCAACGGCGTGCTGACCATCATGGCCAGGACCGCCGGCACCGAACCCAACTCGTCCTACAGCTTCATGCTCGACGCCCGTACCGGCGAGGCCGTGGAGATACCTTCGGCCAACGGCGGGCTGATGATGTTCATCCTGCGCCTGCATGTGGATATGTTCGCCGACCTGCCGGGCAAGCTGCTGCTGGCGTTCATGGGCGTGCTGTTCGTGCTGGCGATCGTCTCCGGCGTGGTGCTGTACCTGCCGTTCATGCGCCGGCTGGAATTCGCCACCGTGCGCCAGGACAAATCCACCCGCCTGCGCTGGCTGGACCTGCACAACCTGATCGGCGTGGTGACCCTGACCTGGGCCCTGGTGGTCGGCGTCACCGGGGTGATCAGCGCCTGTGCCGACCTGCTGATCGCCGCCTGGCGCAACGACAGCCTCAGCGCGATGGTCGAGCCGTACCGCGCTGCGCCGCCGCTGACCCGCCTGGCCCCGGCCAGCCGCCTGCTGGACATCGCCAATGAGGTGGCGCCGGACATGCAGCCGGACTTCATCGCCTTTCCCGGCACGCGCTTTTCCAGCGAGCACCACTATGCGGTGTTCATGAAAGGCAGCACCCACCTGACCTCGCACCTGCTGACCCCGGTGTTGATCGACGCCAGCACCCTGCAAGTCACCGCGGTGGCCGAACGCCCCTGGTACATGGACGCCATGGGCATGTCGCAACCGCTGCATTTCGGCGATTACGGCGGCATGCCGATGAAGATCCTCTGGGCAACGCTCGATGTGCTGACCATCGTCGTCCTGGGCAGCGGCCTGTACCTGTGGCTCGTCCGGCGCCGCGCGGCCCGGCCGGCCCTGGGCGAACCGACCGGGGTGACGCCATGAAGCCGCGGCAATCGAACGTCTGGAAGGTCTTCGGTGCGCCGCTGTTCATTGCCGTGCTCAGCAGCGCGGGGCTGTTCTCGGCGCTGCTGGGCGACGGTATCTGGGACGCCCTGGGCTGGCTCGGCCTGAGCGTTCCGGCGGGGCTGGCGCTGCGTGGGCTGTTCAGTCGCCAGCGAGCGGCCTGACCCCGGCGGCGGGGAAACCGCGCCACAGGTACAGCGCCAGCCCCAGGCCGATTGGCAGCACCGGGACGAACCAGCGGTTTTCCTGCTGCGCCTCGGCGGCGACCAGCACGCAAAACAGCGCCAGGGCCAGCAGCGGGGCATAGCTCGCCGCCAGGCCCCAGCGCCAGGGCCGGGACACCGGGCGCGGGCCGCGCAGGCTCAGCAAGGCACAGCCCAGGGCCGGCATGGCCAGCGCCGGCAACGCCCAGTACCAGGCCATGTAGGTAAACGCCATGATCAGTTCCGGCTCGCCCTCGCCATGGCGGCGAAACTCGAACCCCAGGGCCAGGTACACCGCCAGCGCGCCCAACAGCGCCAGGGCCAGGCTGTACAACCCGTGTCGAAGATAGGACCTGCGCATTCATCACTCCTTGTCTGTCCTGCCTGCCGCCCCTGTGGCCCGTGCCACCGGCTGCGCTAAGATCCCCGGGGTTGCGAGCCTGCGCTCCACTTCCACCCGCGAGGAGTATTCATGTCCACCCCAAGCATGACGCTGTTCCACAACCCGGCATCACCTTACGTACGCAAAGTCATGGTGCTGCTGCACGAAACCGGCCAACTGGACCGCGTCGCCCTGCAAGGCTGCCAGCTGACCCCGGTGAGCCCGGACGCCGCCCTCAACCAGGACAACCCGCTGGGCAAGATCCCCGCCCTGCGCCTGGCCGACGGCAACGTGCTGTACGACAGCCGGGTGATCCTCGAGTACCTCGACCTGCAACACGTCGGTAACCCGCTGCTGCCCCGCGAAGGCTCGGCCCGCTGGCGGCGCCTGACCCTGGCGGCCCTGGCCGACGGGATCATGGACGCCTCGGTGCTGATCCGCTACGAACTGGCACTACGCGCTCCCGAGAAACACTGGGAACAATGGCTCGACGGCCAGCGCGGCAAGATCCGCCGCGCCCTGGCCGCCCTCGAGGCCGATGCGATCGCCGAACTGGCCAGCCATTTCGACATCGCCGCCATCAGCGTTGCCTGCGCCCTGGGCTACCTCGACTTCCGCCACCCGGACCTGCAGTGGCGCGACGCCCAGCCCCGGCTGGCGGCCTGGTACGCCGAGGTCAGTCAGCGACCTTCGATGCTGGCGACCCAGCCGCCGGTTTGAAGCCGCCCGGCACGGTCATCACCTGCAGCACGGTGGTGGCCGGACCGGCTCTATCGCGAGCACGCTCGCTCCTCGGTGCCTCGGGCAACAACCCGACGATCCATGACAGCAGCGCCTGCGTCGCCTGCCGATCCTCACGCAACCCCAGCGACCTACTCATGGCCCAGCTCCGGCTCGAACGTCAGCGGCTGGGCCGGTTTGCCCTGGCCAACGCGGTACCAGTCGAGCTTGCGGGTCAGCACCATGAACACCCCCAGCAGGCTGAACAGCAGCAGCGAGCCCATCAGCAGCGCGTAATCCTCGGCGCTGAGCAAGCCATACAACAGGCCATACAGGGCCGCCAGGCCGGCAGCGAAACTCAGGCCATGGCCCAGGCTGCGCAAGACATGGCAGACGTAGAAGCCGATCAGCGCCACACAGGCACCGGCCGACAGCAGGTAGGCCAGGGCGAAACCGATGTGCTCCGAGAGCGACAGCAGCAACAGGTAGAAGAACGCCAGGGCCACACCCACCAGGGCGTATTGCATCGGGTGCACTGCCAGGCTCTTGAGCACCTCGAAGAGGAAGAAGCCGGCAAAGGTCAGGGCAATGAACAACAGCGCGTATTTGATCGCCCGGTCGCTCTTGAGGTACTGGTCCACCGGGTCGATGAAGCTCACGCCGAAGGTGCGGTTCTTGAATTCGTCGCACGATTCGCCGGTCAGGCAGTGGGTCAGCGCGCTTTCCAGGTTGGTGGAGAAGAACGAGGTCTGCCAGTTGGCGGCGAAGCCAAAGTCGGAGATTTCACGCTGTGCCGGCAGGTAGTCGCCGATAAAGCTCGGGTGGGGCCAGTCCGCCCGCAGCCGCACCTTGCTGGTCCTGCCCACCGGGATCAGTTGCAACTGGCCGGTGCCCTGCAGTTGTAGGTCGAAGGCGAAGTCCAGGTCGGTGCTGCGTTTACCGTCCAGCAACGGCAGGTTGACGTGCACGCCCTCCCCCAGCCAGTCGAGCTGGGTGCCGGGAGCGAAAGGCAGGTTCTGGCCGTTCAGTTCCAGAGCCAGGGACTGCTCGATGCCGCGTATATCGCTGATGCCCACGGCGAGAAACGGCTGTTCGAACTTGTAGTCGGCGAAGTCTTCCTTGATCCCCAGTTGTTCCGGCACGGCAAACTGCCCGCTGATGCGGCTATTGGCGTGGAACAGCCGCGCCTGGTAGATCCCCCGGGCGCGCAGCTCGGTCTTCACCTGACCATCGAGTTCGAAACGCTCCGGCAGGAAATACAGCTGGCCGCGTGCCTCACCCTGCTCCTGGTAACGCACGTTGGTCTTCTCGTTGGTTTTCCAGGTGCGCACCACCTTGCGATAAGGCACCACCAGCAGCGGGCCGCTCAGTTGCTGGCGATAGCTGGAACTGCGGGCGATATCGGTCAGCACTTCGTCGCGCAGCTCCTGACGCTCCTGGATCAGCCCGTCGATCATCAGGAGCGGGATCAGCAGCAACAGGATCAACAGGGCTATGGCCCCGAGTTTGAAGGTCAGATTGCGGTTCATGGAGTCTCTCCCTGTTCGAATGGGGGAGAGTCTGGGCGGCCCGTGTGGGGGTTTTATGGGGGCAATGTGGAGAGTCTGTGGAGATTGCACAGTCGCTACGCAACCGATCGCAGCCTCGCAGGCTCGGCAGCGGCTACACCGGCTCCGTGTATCCCTTGCTGCTGGATCAGGTCGGGAATTGCAGGGTGACTTCGACGCCGCCGGCCACATTGCCGATCTGCATCTGGCCGCCATGCAGCTGCACCACTTCTTCGACGAAGTTCAGCCCCAGGCCGGTGCTTTTGCGGCCGCTGTCGGGGCGTGGCAGGGAGTAGAAGCGCTCGGTCAGGCGCGCCAGGGCGTACTCGGGGATGGGTTCGGCCTGGTTGAACAGGCTCAACCGCAACTGCTCGCTCGTCTTGCTGGCCGTCCAGCGCAGCACACCACCGGGCGGGGTGAAATCCAGGGCGTTGTCCAGCAGGTTGCCCAGGGCCTGGCGCAGTAGGAAGGCCTCGCCCGAGAGTTTCAGCCCGGGGTCGATACGCTGCTCGACCTCAAGGCCCCGGCCCTCGATCCGCGCCTTCTGGCTGTCCAGTACCTGATTGGCCAGCTCCGCCAGCGGCACCGCCACCCGCTCCTCCAGGCCATGCCGCTGCTCGACCTGCGCCAGGTTCAGCAAACGCTCGATCAAGTGCTGCATGCGCGCGCTTTCGCTGTCGATATTGCCGACGAAACGCGCGCGCTGCTCTCCCGGCATATCGCTCTGCAGCAGCTCCGCCGCGCCGCGGATCGCCGCCAGCGGGCTTTTCAGCTCGTGGGTCAGGGTGTGCACATAACGTTCGACATAGGCCTTGCCCTCCAGCTGGGTGCGCATGTGTTCCACCGCCGTGGCCAGTTGCTCCAGCTCGCCGCCACGATAGTGCGGCAGCTCGGCCCGGCGGCCCTCGCTGACCGCCTGGGCATAACCGGTCAGGCGGCGCAGGGCGACGCTCAGCCACCAGGACAGCAAGGCGCCGAACAGCAGGCCCAGGCCGATCAAACCGGCGCCGTACCACAGCAGGCGCCGCTCGGTGCGGTCGACATAGGGCTGCAGGGAGCTGTTGGGCTTGGCCACGGTGACCACGCCGATGATCCGGCCGTTGTCGCGAATCGGCGCACCGACGTGCATCACCGAGGAGTTCGGGTCATCGGCCACGCTGCGCGAAGAGCGTGCGCCGTACTGGCCGCGCAGGGTCAGGTAGACATCGTTCCAGCGCGAATAATCCTGGCCGACCGCCAGGCCGCTGGAGTCCAGCACCACCTTGCCGTCGGCGTCGGTGACATAGATGCGGTGGTTGACCTGATTCTTCGGCAGGCCCCAGATGGTCGCCGCCGGCTGCCGCTCGCCATAGGCCTTGAGCAACTGCGGCCAGCGGTTCTCGCTGAGGGTGCCGGCCTTGAAATCGTCACGGAGGATTTCCGCCAGCAGGTTGGCGGTGTCCACCAGGGTTTCCTCGGTGGACTGGCGCACGCCAGGGCGGATCTCTTCCATCACGGTGTTGAGCACGAAATAGCCGGTCAGGCCGACGAACAGCACATAGACCAGGAAAATCCGGATTCCCAATGGCATCAGCTGTGCCCCGGACTGTAGCTGTAGCCCAGGCCGCGATGGGTCTGCAGCGGCTCGGCAGCCGCCGCGACCAGGCGCAGCTTGGCCCGCAGGCTCTTGATATGGCTGTCGATGCTGCGCTCGTAGCCGGCATCCGCCGCCACCCCCAGGGCGTCGAGCAACTGCTCGCGGCTGAATACCCGCTCGGGTTGCTCCAGCAGGCATTGCAGCAGGCGGAATTCATGCCGGGTCAGGCTCAGGGGCTGGCCGCGGTAGCTGATCTGGAACTTGTCGGCCTCGACCTGAAAGTGTGAGGCCGGCACGTCGGCCACGGCCCGTGGCGCCATGCGCTTGAGGATGGCCTTGACCCGCGCCGCGACTTCCCGCGGGCTGAAGGGTTTGACCACGTAATCGTCGGCACCGATTTCCAGGCCCACCACCCGGTCGATTTCCCCGTCCCGGGCGCTGAGGAACATCACCGGCACCTCGCTGAACCGCCGCAGTTGCTTGCAGGTTTCGAAGCCGCTGATGTCCGGCAGGCCGATGTCGAGAATCAGCAGGTCCGCCGGGGTGCTGCGCTGATAGTCCAGCGCCGCCTGCCCGAGGTTCAGCCAGGTGGTGCTGAAACCTTCGCCCTGCAGGGCAAAAATCAGCGTATCGGCAATCGCCGCTTCGTCTTCGACAATCAGGATATGAGGCATGGCATCCGAGCACAGAAAGTAAGTGCCGGAACGGTGCCGGATGCCTCAAGCGCCGTCAATCGGACGATGTGAAAGCACGGCAGGCCGGGTTAGCAGTCGGGCTTGTCCGCGGTGAAGCGCCGGGCCGGGTTCACCGCGGCGCCGAACTCGCGCAAGGCCTTCGCGCCGATCAGCAGCGGGTAGTTGAAGCTGCTGCGGTCGGTCAGGTTGACCTCGACGCTGCGCTTGACGTTACCCAGGCACATGTCCAGCTCGACCACCGGGCGCTTGGCCACCTGGGGCTCTTCCTTGTCTTCGTCTTCGTCGGCGCGGCTCTTGATCTTGCTGATCCGCGCCACCTTGTGTTCGTAGACCTTGTTGCTGGCACCCTTGGTCGCCAGGCGGAAACGCACCCACTCCTCGCCATCGCGGGTGAAGGTCTCGATGTCCTTGGCCGACAGCGAGGCCGTCAGGGCGCCGGTGTCCATCTTGGCCTTGAGGGTTTCGCCGATTTCCGGCAGTTGAATGTATTCGTAGCGACCGTAGAGGGTCGGCTCGGCAGCCATGACCGGTAGCGCCAGCAGGGACAGGAGGGCAAGGACGGATTTCACGTGGGCAGGTTCCTTGGGAAGTGGGCAGCGGAATTTTAGACCGCGGCCGGGCAATTGGTTCGCCAGCGTGCCTGTGTAGGAGCGAGCAGGCGGCGATCCGACTTGCCCGCGATGGCGTTCTGTCTGGTCGGACGCTATCGCGAGCAAGCTTCGCTCCTACAGGTCCGTCGTGATGCCACAGACTGGCAGCAGGATAGCCGTGCATAAGTGAAACATTCGTCAGCACACTAGGATTTGGCCTGCCCGTCGAAGCTGCTTATCATGGCGCGCCCAAACGCTTTCAAGAGTTCCCTATGCGCCGCCTGCTCACCGGCTGTTTCGTCACCCTGCTGCTGTTGCTCAACACCCTGGTCCTGTTCGGGCCCCTGATGGTATTCGCCCTGCTCAAGCTGGTCCTGCCAGGACGCCTGCGGGACTACGCCTCCGGCGCGGTGATGTGGATTGCCGAAACCTGGGCCGAAATCGACAAGCTGATCTTCGCCCTGTGCATTCCCACCCAGTGGGATATCCGCGGCGGCGACGACCTGCGGGTCGACACCTCCTACCTGGTGATCAGCAACCATCAGTCCTGGGTCGACATCCCGGCGCTGATCCAGACCCTCAACCGCCGCACGCCCTTCTTCAAGTTCTTCCTGAAGAAAGAGCTGATCTGGGTGCCCTTCCTCGGTCTCGCCTGGTGGGCCCTGGACTACCCGTTCATGAAGCGCTACAGCAAAGCCTTCCTGGCGAAGAACCCCGAGCTGCAAGGCAAGGATCTGGAAATCACCAAGGCGGCCTGCGAGCTGTTCAAGCGCCAGCCGGTCACCGTGGTCAACTACCTGGAAGGCACCCGTTTCACCCCGGCCAAGCGTGGGCAACAGCAATCGCCGTTCAACCAGTTGCTCAAGCCGAAAGCCGGCGGCGTGGCGTTCGTGCTGGCGGCCATGGGCGAACAGCTCGACGCCATCCTCGATGTGACGGTGGTCTATCCGCAGCAGAAGATTCCCGGGTTCTGGGACCTGATCAGCGGCAACGTGCCGCGGGTGATCGTCCATATCCAGACCCGTGAGCTGGACCCGGCGTTGTGGCAGGGGGATTACGAAAACGATCCGGCGTTCCGCCAGACGGTCCAGAACTGGGTCAACCAGCTCTGGACCGAGAAAGACCAGCGCATCGACGCCTTGCGCGCCGAGCGCCGTTGATCAGATGCCGCTGCCTACGCCCCAGATCCCGCCCAGGCTGTTGAGCAGCGAACCGCCCACGCCCTGCTGACCGAGGAATTGCAGGAGCACCGGGGCGAACTGGCCGACCATGCCGCTGTCCATGCCCAGGGCGCTGAACGCAGTGTTCAGGTCATTGGTGTTCTTCACATTACCCAGCGCACTCTCCAGGCCCGAGGCCTTGGTGCCGGCGTTCTGCCCCAGCAGACCGCTCAGGGCGCCGAGGTTGCCCAGCGCGTTGCCGCCCGCGAGCTTGTCCAGCCCCGGTACGCTTTGGCTCAGTTGCGAGTAGTCGGTGCCGCTCAGCTGGTTCTTCGCCAGGCCCAGCATCGCCCCGGTACCACCGATGGCCTGCTCCGGCGTGATATTCAGTTGCGAAAGCGCGCTGAGCAGACCGGCGGCCTGGGAGGTCGGAGTGGCAGCGGCGGCCTTGTCGCCACCCTGCATGCTGGACACCGCGTTGGCTGCATCGCTCAGGCTGAAGCCGGCGGCAAAAACCGGGCTGGCGCCCAGGGTCAGCAAGGTGGCCAGTGCAACACTGCGGGAAATCTTCATCGGGACAACCTCTTGAGCATGAAAGCCACCCGAGATTGGGTGGGAGAAAGCAGCTGTTTGACTGGTGGCCATTAGAAATGTTCCTGTTCGCCTCCAGACAGCAGGGCGGTATGGTTTACCGTTGCTACAAACACAGCAAGCCACAATGAAAAAAAATCTATATCTGTTCTTGGCCGTTGCACTCACCTCCATCATCGCCTGGCGCGTCTGGTCGCCCGTCGATGATCAGGTATGTGCGGGCCAACCCGCACTCGGCGGCCCGCTGACCCGTTTCGTTACCGACTACTTCCAACAGGGTGATGGAACAACCTGGCAAGAGGACAGCAACGTCTTCGACATCCTTGCCACCCCCACAGCCAACAGCATCGCCAGCCAACCGCGGCGGTATTACTGCGAAGCGCTCGAGCTGCTTGCAAGCCCGACTCGCACACAATCGGAGAAGGTCTACACCTCGATCCTGATGCTGAAGCTGCCCATCGACTATTACCTGAGTCTCATGGACCACAGCCACAACCTTTATAAAAAGGGGCAGATCGATGCGACGGTACTCGGCTTTGTCCTCAAGCCAAGAGGAACCGCCCTCAACTATTGGTGGCTGCCGCAGTGGCGCTCTCGCTTCAACAGAGATGCGCCGTCTGTGTTCACTGCGCCGGACATTGCAGAAATACTCTCTGGAAAACACTGGTTCGACTATCCGGGCAGAGGTTTCTGAGGCGCTTGCACAACGACATTGCCAATAAAAAGGGCGACCCGAGGGTCGCCCTTTTTATTGCGCTTAAGCCTTAAGCCGCGCTGAACAGCTTGTGCGGGTCGATGACGAATTTCTTCGGCACGCCGGCATCGAACTCGCCGTAGCCACGTGGCGCGTCGTCCAGGCTGATGACCTGCACGCCGACCACTTCAGCGATGTTGATCCGGTCCCACATGATGGCTTGCATCAGTTGGCGGTTGTACTTCATCACCGGGGTCTGGCCGGTGTGGAAACTGTGGGACTTGGCCCAGCCCAGGCCGAAGCGGATGCTCAGGGCACCGATCTTGGCGGCGGCATCCACCGCGCCCGGGTCTTCGGTGACGTAGAGGCCGGGGATACCGATCTTGCCGGCCACGCGGGTGACCTGCATCAACGAGTTGAGCACGGTGGCCGGCGCCTCGTGCTGGGCCCCGGAATGACCATGGCCACGGGCTTCGAAGCCCACCGCATCCACCGCGCAATCCACTTCCGGCTCGCCCAGCAGCGCGGCGATCTGTTCGTGCAGCGGGGTGTCCTTGGACAGGTCGGCGATCTCGAAACCCTGGGCCTTGGCGTGGGCCAGGCGCACCGGGTTGACGTCACCGACGATCACCACAGCCGCGCCCAGCAGGCGGGCGGACGCGGCGGCCGCCAGGCCCACGGGACCGGCACCGGCAACATACACGGTGCTGCCCGGGCCGACGCCGGCGGTAACGGCGCCGTGGTAGCCGGTCGGCAGGATGTCGGACAGGCAGGTCAGGTCGCGGATCTTCTCCATGGCCTTGTCGCGGTCCGGCAGTTTCAGCAGGTTGAAGTCGGCGTAAGGCACCAGCACGTATTCGGCTTGGCCACCCGTCCAGTCACCCATGTCGACGTAGCCGTAGGCACCGCCGGCGCGCGCCGGGTTGACGGTCAGGCAGACCCCGGTGTGTTGCTCCTTGCAGGAACGGCAGCGTCCGCACGCCACGTTGAACGGCACCGAGACCAGGTCGCCGAGCTTGAGGTTCTCGACGTCGCTGCCCTTCTCCACCACCTCGCCGGTGATTTCGTGGCCCAGGACCAGGCCGACCTGGGCGGTGGTACGACCGCGCACCATGTGCTGGTCGGAGCCGCAGATATTGGTGGAAACCACGCGCAGGATGACGCCGTGTTCGATCTTCCTGCCGCGTGGGTCCTGCATTTTGGGATAGTCGATTTTCTGGACTTCGACCTTGCCGTTGCCGAGATACACGACACCACGATTACCAGACATGCTTTCACCTCGCTGTTGTTGTTATGAAACCGCGTTGCCGGAAGAGGCAGCGCGTAGAGTGCTCGGGTACAGATGCTGTTTCGTCTTCAAAATCTTTATCGCGGGCAAGCCTCGCTCCTACAGGTACAACGCCATCCTTGTAGGAGCGAGGCTTGCCCGCGATGGCCGCATAGCGGCCCGTGTTAAAGCACCACCGTCCGATTGGCGTTGAGGAACACCCGCCGCTCGATGTGATACCCCACCGCCCGCGCCAGGGTCAGGCCTTCGATATCGCGCCCCTTGGCGATCAGGTCTTCGGGATAGTGGCTGTGATCCACCACCTCCACGCCCTGGGCGATGATCGGGCCTTCGTCCAGGTCGTTGTTGATGTAGTGCGCGGTGGCACCCACCAGTTTCACGCCCTTGTTGTAGGCCTGGTGATAGGGCTTGGCGCCTTTGAAACCGGGTAGCAGGGAGTGGTGGATGTTGATTGCCTTGCCATCGAGCTTGCGGCACAGCTCCGGCGACAGCACTTGCATGTAGCGCGCAAGGATCACCAGTTCCGCGCCGGAGTCCTCGATCACCTGCCACACCTGGCGCTCCTGGGACGGTTTGTCGTTGGGGTCCAGGGGGAAGTGGTGGTACGGAATCTGGTGCCAGTCGGCCAGGGGCTTGAGGTCAGGGTGGTTGGACACCACCGCCACCACGTCCATGGCCAGTTGGCCGATGCGCTGGCGGTAGAGCAGGTCGTTGAGGCAGTGATCGGCCTTGGAGACCATGATCACCACTTTCGGCCGATGGTGCGGCGGCGTCAGTTCGACATTCATGTCGAAGGCCCGGGCACGCTCGGCCAGACCCTCGCGCAGGCGCTGCTCGTCGAAGCCCTCCGGCTGGCGGAACTCCACGCGGATGAAGAATCGCGCCGAGAGCCGGTCATCGAAGGAATGGTGTTCGGTCACGTAGCAGCCCTGCTCGAACAGAAAGCGGGTCACCGCGTCCACCGTGCCGAGCACGCTGGGGCAGTCGGCGGTCAGAATCCAGGTATCGGGGGCGCGGCTCATGCTGGGTAGCTCCTGTTCGTGGATGCCTCGGTAGGCGGCATATCCCTGTAGCCGCTGCCGCAGGCTGCGGCAGCGGCTACAGGGTCTGGCTTCAAGCCTGGATGCTGAGGCCGTATTCGGCGGAAGCATCCTGCAGCCACAGCCACCAGTAATCGGAGAAGCTGCGGCGGATCACCAGCTCCCAGGTGTCTTCACCCATGCGGCGGATCACCAGTTGCGACTTGGCGAACACCGTGCCGACAGCCTTGCCCACCGGAAAGTTGTTGGGGTGCACGTCGTAGCTGGTGGACTTCATCAGCACTTCGCGCACTTTCGGTCCGGACAGCTCGAGGATCTGCTGGCCGCCGCTGACGTTGACGATCTGGATATGCAGGTTGCCCAGGGCTTCACGCAGCTTTTTCTCGGCGGCGAACTCTTCGCCGCTCGGCACCACCAGCAACCATTCGTCCGGCCCCATCCACTGCAGGCTGGTTTCGCCCTTGGCGACCACGGTCAGGGCCACTGGCAGCTCCAGGCCCAGGGCCTTGTGCACGCCGGCGGCGAAGGCCGGGTCATGGCCGTCGCCACGGATGGTCAGGTGACCGAGGAGTTTTTTCTCGCGCAGGGTCACGCCTGCGTTCTTGCGGCCCTTGCCCACCAGGCTGGCGAGGTCGGCATGGTGCAGCGACGACTCGGCTTTGGCGCCGGAGGTCGGGCGCTGTTGGTAAACGTTGACTGCGGTCATAGAGCACCTGTCTTCAAATTCTTGCATCACACCCGTAGGAGCGGAGCTTGCCCGCGATGAAATCACCGCGGTCTGTCCAAGGCACCTCGCAACATCTATCGCGGGCAAGCCTCGCTCCTACAGGGACCTGTTACACGTTCTGGCGATCGCCTTTCGGATCGAAGAACACCGAAGAAACGATTTCCGCCTCGATCACGGTGCCGTCGGCCAATGGCGCGAACACCCGCTCGCCCATCCGCTTCAGGCCGCCCTTGACCACCCCCATGGCAAACGAATAACCCAGGGAGTTGTGGGCATAGCTGGAGGTCACATGACCGACCATGCTCATCGGGATCGACTGGTTGGTGTTGAACACCAGCTGCGCGCCTTCCGGCAGCCACTGGTTCGGGTCGATCGGCTTCAGGCCCACCAGTTGCTTGCGCTGGTCGCGCACGCAGTCTTCGCGGTTCATGCCACGCCAGCCGATCCACGAGAACGGTTTGGTCCGGCCGACGCACCAGCCCATGTTCAGGTCGTCCGGGGTCATCGAGCCGTCGGTGTCCTGGCCGACGATGATGAAGCCCTTCTCGGCCCGCAGTACGTGCATGGTTTCGGTGCCGTACGGGGTCAGGTTGTACTTCTTGCCGGCCTCGACGATCTGTTCCAGCACGCCCATGGCGTAGTCGGCCTGGACGTTGACTTCGTACGACAGCTCGCCGGTGAAGGAGATGCGGAACACCCGCGCCGGCACGCCACCCACCAGGCCTTCCTTCCAGGTCATGAACGGGAAACCGTCCTTGTCCAGGTCGATGTCGCTGACTTCGCTGAGCAGCTTGCGGCTGTTCGGCCCGGACAGGGTCATGGTCGCCCAGTGGTCGGTGACCGAGGTGAAATACACCTTGAGCTCCGGCCATTCGGTCTGCTGATAGATCTCCAGCCATTGCAGCACGCGCGCCGCGCCGCCCGTGGTGGTGGTCATGATGAAGTGGTTGTCGCCGACGCAGGCGGTCACGCCGTCGTCGAAGACCATGCCGTCTTCCTTGCACATCAGGCCGTAGCGCGCCTTGCCCACATCGAGCTTGGTCCAGGCGTTGGTGTAGATGCGGTTGAGGAACTCACGGGCATCCGGGCCCTGGATATCGATCTTGCCCAGGGTCGAGGCGTCGAGCAGGCCGACGCTGTCGCGCACCGCCTTGCACTCGCGCTTGACCGCGGCATGCATGTCTTCGCCGTTCCTCGGGAAGTACCAGGGACGCTTCCACTGGCCGACGTCCTCGAACTCGGCGCCGTTCTTCACGTGCCACGAATGCAGCGCGGTGAAACGTACCGGCTCGAAGATGTGCCCGCAGTGACGACCGGCCACGGCGCCGAAGGTCACCGGCGTGTAGTTCGGACGGAACATGGTGGTGCCCATCTGCGGGATGCTCACGTTCAGCGAGCGGGCCGCAATGGCCAGGCCGTTGACGTTGCCCAGCTTGCCCTGGTCGGTACCGAAGCCCAGGGCGGTGTAGCGCTTGACGTGCTCGACCGACTCGAAGCCCTCGCGGGTCGCCAGTTCGATGGCGGCGGCGGTGACGTCGTTCTGCAGGTCGACGAATTGCTTGGGTGCCCGTGCGGTGCCTTTTTCATGGGGCACCTGGAACAGCGCCAGGGTCGGCTCTTCCAGGCGGCTCAGGGCCTTGGGCAACACAGCCTCGACAGCTTTGAAACCGGCTTCGCTGGCGGCGCGCACACCGCCTTCGAAACCGTCGGCCAGGGAATCGCCGAGGCCGTAGACCCCATTGATGCCACCGACGCAGACGCGTTTCTGCGGGGCCTCGCCCGGTACGAAACCGAGGATGTCTTCGCGCCAGATCGGCTTGCCGCCCAGGTGCGAAGCCAGGTGCACCACCGGGCTGTAGCCGCCGGAGCTGGCAATCAGGTCGCAGTCCAGCCACTCGCCAGGGCTGGTGACTTTATGCGCCTTGACGTCGATCGCCGCGACCCGGGCGCCGGTCACGTGCTTGCTGCCACGGGCTTCGATCACCGCACTGGAGGTGAGGATGCGAATGCCCTTGGCGCGGGCTTCTTCCACCAGCGCGCCCCGTGGGTTGTGCCGGGCATCGGCGATGGCCACCACTTGCAGGCTGGCGTCGAGCCAGTCCAGCGCCACACGGTAGGCGTGGTCGTTGTTGGTGCTCAGCACCAGCTTCTTGCCCGGTGCCACGCCGTAGCGACGCACGTAGACCGAGACCGCGCCGGCCAGCATGTTGCCCGGCACGTCGTTGTTGCCGTAGACCAGCGGGCGCTCGCAGGCGCCAGTGGCCAGGACCACCCGCTTGGCGCGCACCCGGTGGATACGCTGGCGCACCTGGCCGATCGGCGCGCGATCGCCGAGGTGGTCGGTCAGGCGCTCGTGAATGGTCAGGAAGTTATGGTCGTGGTAGCCGTTCACGGTAGCCCGTGGCAGCAGGGTCACGTCCGGCAGCGACTTGAGTTCGGCCACCACGGCGGCGACCCAGTCGGTCGCCGGCTTGCCGTCCAGGCTTTCGCGGCTGTCCAGCAGGCTGCCGCCGAATTCTTCCTGTTCGTCGGCCAGGATCACTCGCGCACCGCTGCGCGCAGCCGCCAGGGCCGCGGCCAGGCCGGCAGGGCCGGCGCCGACGATCAGCACGTCGCAGTGCTGGTTCATGTAGTCGTAGGTGTCCGGATCGTTCTCGGTCGGCGAGCGCCCCAGACCCGCCGCCTTGCGGATGTACTTCTCGTAGGTCATCCAGAACGATTGCGGGTACATGAAGGTTTTGTAGTAGAAGCCTGGCGGCATCAGCTTGCCGCCGACCTTGCCGAGGATCCCCATCATGTCGTTGTTCACGCTCGGCCAGCCGTTGGTGCTGGTGGCGACCAGGCCCTGGTACAGCGCCTGTTGGGTGGCGCGCACGTTGGGGATCTGGGTGGCTTCGGTGGCACCGATCTGCAGCACCGCGCTCGGCTCTTCGGCACCGGCGGCGAAGATGCCCCGCGGCCGGGAATACTTGAAGCTGCGACCGACGATGTCCACGCCGTTGGCCAGCAGGGCCGCGGCCAGGGTGTCACCTTCGAAGCCTTTGTAGCTCTGGCCGTTGAAGGTGAAGCTGAGGACTTTGTTGCGGTCGATGCGTCCGCCGTTGGACAGGCGATTGGACTGGCTCATACCTTCTCTCCCAGAGCCTGCGTGGCCGCTTTCGGGCTATCGGTCTTGTCGGTGAATTGCGGCTTGGTACCGATCTTGTAGGTTTCGAGAATCTCGTAGGTCACGGTGTCGCGGGTGGCGTTGAAGTACTGACGGCAGCCGGCGGCATGGATCCACAGCTCATGGTGCAGACCGCGAGGGTTGTCGCGGAAGAACATGTAGTTGCCCCACTCCTCGTCGGTGCAGGTGTTCGGATCCAGCGGGCGCGGGATATGCGCCTGGCCGGACGAATGGAATTCCTCTTCGGAGCGCAGTTCGCCGCAGTGAGGACAGAAGATGTGCAACATGGGGATTTCTCCTGTTAGTGGGCGACGGCAGCAGCGCCGTGTTCGTCGATGAGGGCGCCGCTGTGGAAACGGTCGATGGAGAACGGCGCGGCCAGCGGGTGCATCTCGCCCTTGGCCAGGCTCGCGGCGAATACGTTGCCCGAACCCGGGGTGGCCTTGAAGCCGCCGGTGCCCCAACCGCAGTTGAAGAACATGTTCGGCACCGGGGTCTTGGAGATGATCGGGCAGGCGTCCGGGGTGGTGTCGACGATGCCGCCCCACTGGCGGTTCATGCGCACCCGCGAAAGGATCGGCTGGATTTCGGCTGCGGCCCCGGCCGCGACCTGCAGGCCTTCACCCGCCTCGGCCATCTCGCC
>NZ_JBNNVU010000063.1:0-33207 GCF_050280705.1 Pseudomonas sp. NPDC089530
AGCAGCCTCATTTGCTGTCAAGTGATTATTTTCAGAAGATTTCAAAGTTTCCTTTGCAACTTCAACCACTTGCGCTTCCGATCTCTCGTCAGCGGAGGCGCATAATACAGCATTAAAATACGTGTTCAACCCCTACGTAGAAATTCTTTTCCCTGACCAAAGAACCTGGGTTGCCACTATATAAACCGCCAAGGTCCGTACCAAACATCGAGGCAGCATAGAACCCAGACCATGCTATCCCTGAATCGGCCCATGTTTCGAGGACGCTGACTGGCTGGCCAGGATCGCGGACAAGCCTCGCACCTAACAGTTGCGTAAAAGCTTCCTTGATACGCATCAAGAAGCCCGGAGCTCTGCACCCTAGACTGTCCGAAAGACCTTGAATCGATCAGACAGGCCAAATATGAGCGAAGAATCCACCGCCCTGCCCCTTGCTACTCCCCTTGCCGAAGCAGCCAAACCAGCGGTTACCCCCAGCAGCAAAAGCGCTCCCCGCAAACCGGCCACCCCACGCCCACGCCAGCCGCGCGCGTCCAGCAAACTCACCGTAGCCAAAGCGGCCGAAGCCGAAATCGGCGCCATCAGCCAGCAACCGATTGCCCTGCAGGTGGCCAGCGCGCCCCATGGCAGTAATGAAGACAGCTCCACCGCCAAGCTGCCGGCCAGCTATCCGTACCGCAGCCGCATGCGCCGTGCCGAGTATGAAAAGGCCAAGCAGGAACTGCAGATCGAGTTGCTCAAGGTGCAAAGCTGGGTCAAGGAAACCGGGCAACGGGTGGTGGTGCTGTTCGAGGGGCGCGACGCCGCGGGCAAGGGCGGCACCATCAAGCGTTTCATGGAGCACCTGAACCCCCGAGGCGCGCGGATCGTCGCCCTGGAAAAACCCAGCGAGCAGGAACAGGGCCAGTGGTATTTCCAGCGCTATATCCAGCACCTGCCCACCGCCGGGGAAATGGTCTTCTTCGACCGCTCCTGGTACAACCGCGCCGGCGTCGAGCGGGTCATGGACTTCTGCTCGCCCCTGCAATACCTGGAGTTCATGCGCCAGGCACCCGACCTGGAACGCATGCTGTGCAACAGCGGCATCCTGCTGTTCAAGTACTGGTTCTCGGTCAACCGCGATGAACAATTGCGGCGCTTCATTTCCCGGCGCGACGACCCGCTCAAGCACTGGAAACTCTCGCCCATCGACATCAAGTCCTTGGACAAGTGGGACGAATACACCGCCGCCAAGCAGGCGATGTTCTTCCACACCGACACCGCCGATGCGCCCTGGACCGTGATCAAGTCGGACGACAAGAAACGCGCGCGGATCAACTGCATCCGCCACTTCCTGCACTCCCTCGACTACCCGGGCAAGAACCTGCGCGTGACCAATCAACCCGACCCGCTGCTGGTCGGCCGCGCTTCGCGGGTCATGGAGGAGGACGAGCGGCTGTACAACGAAGCAGCCGCGGAACCGGCGCGCAGTCCGCAGGTGGCACTGGTGTAGGCCGCCGGTCTGAAGCCGTCCAGGATCGATGAAAAGATCCTGGAACGGTAGCAACACTCTACAGCCCCTGCACCGGCAACAGCACCCACGCCTCCAGCCCGCCACCGTCGCGGTTGCGCAGCCGCAGTTCGCCGCCGTGCTCCAGTACGATGGCCCGCGCGGCGGACAGCCCCAGGCCGACGCCGCCGGTGTTGCGGTTGCGCGAGTTCTCCATGCGGAAGAACGGCTCGAACACCTGTTCATGGTATTCGGCCGGAATCCCCGGCCCGCGATCCGACACACAGACCTTCACCAGCTCGACCTCCGCCAGCAACTCAATCGCCGGCTCGTTGCCATATTTGATGGCGTTCTCCAGCAGGTTGCTCATGACCCGCTTGAGCCCCAGCGGGCGACCGAAATACACCAGGCGCGGTGGACCGATGAAAACGATGTCGATGGACTGGTCGCGATAGTCATCGACCAGGGTCTGCAACAGCTCCGCCAGATCGAACGACGTCGCCTCCTCCAACCGGGCGTCGTCGCGGAAGAACTCCAGGGCCGAGTTGATCATCGCCTGCATCTCGTCGACATCGTGGAACAGCCGTTGCTGCTGCTCGGGGTCGTCGATGAATTCGCCACGCAGGCGCATGCGGGTCAGGGGGGTGCGCAGGTCGTGGGAGATGGCCGCGAGCATCTGCGTGCGGTCCTTGATGAAGTGCTGCAACTGGGCCTGCATGGCGTTGAACGCGAGGATCGCCTGGCGAATTTCATGGGGCCCGACCGGCTCGATGGGCGGCGCTCGAAAATCCGCGCCAAAGCGTCGTGCGCCCTCGGCGAAGTGTTGCAGTGGCCGGGCCAGACGACGGGTGGCGATCAGCGTGACCAACACCGTGGACAGCAGCACCAGGGCAATCACAATCAGATTGCGCTCCAGCGGCGCCAAGCCCCAACTGCGCGACAACGCGGTAAACACCAGCCAGGAGTCGTCGGGCAACTGCAACAACAGGGCGTAGTGGCCGTTGGCGCCCGGCCAGTCTTGCGGGCCATAGGCGCGGATACGTTCGAGCGGCACATTGAACAGACGCAATAACTCGGCAGGGTCGGCATCCGCGGCCAGGCTGTCGACCTCAGGCAGATCGATCTCCTCCCGCTTGGCATGCCAGTTCACCGTCATCCCCCTGTCGCTGACCGCCCGCGCCAATTGCGCACGCTGGCCGGGCTCGGAGGCGCTGATCATTCGGGTGACGCCACCGAGCTTTTCCAGCAGGCCGCTTTCCGCCAGGGGGGGGTACGCCCAGACCCCGGCCAGTTGCACGAACAGCGTATTGAAGGCCAAGGCCGTGAGCATCGACATCAGGATGGTCAGGGCGATCCAGCGCGCCACCGTGTCCCGCGGTCGGTAGCGCGCCTTGTTCTTCAGCGCGCTCACTGGCGGGTCACGCTGGGGGTGAACAGGTAGCCGCCATTGCGCACGGTGCGAATCATCGCCGGACGCTTGGTGTCGAACTCCAGCTTGCGCCGCAGGCGGCTGACCTGCACATCGATGCTGCGGTCGAAGGCGTCGTGGGCCTGCCCGCGCGCCAGGTCGAGCAACTGCTCGCGGCTGAGAATACGTTGCGGATGCTCGACGAACACCAGCAGCAGATCGAACTCCCCCGCCGACAGCGGAATCATCACCTGGTCCGGCGAGCGCAGTTCGCGGCGGGTCAGGTCCAGTTGCCAGTCGGCGAACCTGATCAGCGGCCGGGGAACCTCGCCGGTCACCGGCCGATTTTCCCCGGCCCGACGCAGCACCGCCCGCACCCGGGCCAGCAACTCGCGGGCATCGAAGGGCTTGCTCAGGTAATCGTCGGCGCCCATCTCCAGGCCCACCACCCGGTCGCTCAACTCGCCCATGGCGGTGAGCATGATCACCGGCACGGCGTGCTGCTGGCGCAGGCGCTGGCACAGGGTCAGGCCGTTTTCCCCCGGCAGCATCAGGTCGAGAATGATCAGGTCCGGCACCTGCCGCTCCAGCGCTGCCCACAACGAGGCGCCCTCGGTGGCGACTTCCACCGAGTAGCCGTGTTGCACAAAAAATTTCTTCAGCAGCGCGAGGACCTCAAGGTCGTCGTCCACGATCAACAGACTGCTCACCAGTGCATTTCACTCAAGCTCGGAAAGAACTGTCATTCAAAACCATTCGGCCCGACCCGTCATATATTTCAACGCGGTAACAAACCGACAGCCTGGCAATAAAGCAGACATCTTTGCGCAAGACGCCCATGCCAGCATCGGCCTCCCTTTTCTCAAGACCGTTCGCCCATGCGCTCACTCGCCCGCCTGCCCCGGCATACCGCCCTGCTGCTGTCCCTGTCCTACCTGGCGGGCTGTACCAGCCCGGGCCCCACCGCGCCAACACCTTGCGCGCAAGTCGACTATCCGATCTACGACCCGGCCGAACCGGTGAACCGCGGCGTATTCGTCTTCAACAAGGCGGTAGACGATTACGCCCTGGCGCCGGTCGCCCGGGGCTATCGTCATCTGCCGGACTTCATGCAGCAGGGCGTGCACAACTTCGCGAGCAACTTCGGCGAACCCAAGGTCTTCATCAACGACCTGCTGCAAGGCAATCCGCAGCGCTCGGCCAATACCCTGGGACGGTTTGCCGTCAACACCACCGTCGGCCTGCTCGGCCTGTTCGACGTCTCCGACTCGCTGGGCATCCCGCGCCACACCGCCGACTTCGGCCAGACCTTCGGCGTGTGGGGCATCGGCAACGGCCCCATCGTCGAACTGCCGCTGCTGGGCACCGGCAACAGCCGCGACTCGGTGGGCAAGGTCCTGAACTTCGTCGTCGACCCCTTCGGCGACAACAGCGACACCGTGCAAACCCTGGGCACCATCGCCCTGGTCGGTGGCGTAGTGGACGGCCGCGCCGAACTGCTGCCGCTCACCGACAGCCTGAAAACCATGCCCGACTACTACAGCGCCCTGCGCGACGTGAACGCCGAACACCGCGCCGCCTTTGTCCAGGAAGGCAAGCTGGGCGCCACCGATCCCGCCAAATACCGCTGCGAAGGAGCCACCCATGATGACTTCTGAAACCGACGCTCTGGTCCTGCTGCAACGCGTGGCCAAACACGGCGATGCTTCCCTGCAATGCCGCGAAGTCAGCCTGCGCCTGTCGGACGATCAGCAACACCTGACCCTCAGCCGCTACAGCGAACACTACAGCCCCGACGGCCTGGAATGGGTCGAGCGCCAGCACCGGGTGAGCGTGACCGAACTGATTCGCTGGGTGATCAGGCAGGGGGAGCCGCAGGTGTTGGTGCAGAGCAGGGAGCCGCACAAGGTTTCGGCGTGAGTCCAAGCACAGCACATGCCTTGGGTACCAAGACAGGGAGCCAGCCTAAAATTGAAGCATGCTGCAAAATTCATCAGCCTCTTCAATCGGGATAAACCAGATAGTTCCTATAAAAAAAGAGATAAATCCTGCCTTGTTCTTTTTTGAAAAACGCGGTGCCAAGGTTCGGGAGTCACTAATCCTGGTGACTTTCAAAGAGAAATGAACATGACACTAGAAGCAGGCGCAACCGCCGAAATCGGCGAAAACTGTCCACAAGGCGGTACCTGGTATCCCGCCGGCAGTCCGAGCCAAACCCGGTCGATCGGTATCGGCAACACCATGCCGCCGACTCCCAATGGTGAGCCTCATTGGGTACTCAAGACCCCGACCGGCGACAACTAAAGGCAAGTAACGCCATCATGCCTTGCATGCAGCCCTCCCTCAGTTTCTGGCGGAGGGCTTTTTGCACCTCGATGGAATCGCCACCCACGAAATACGCATACCCGGACCTCAATAAAGCACCAAGTCGGCCACTGTGAACTCCCCGGCTACAGCATCATGCGCGCCCTAAATGGACGACTCGCAACACCTCAAGGAATAGAGATAAGTGGTAAACCCGCGGCTTGCGTCAGCGCCCCCACCGCCTGCCCGCTACCGGGCCATGGCCACCCATTGCCAGACAGTTGCCCATCTGTAACAGGCTGATTGCATCGCTGAATAAAGAGTTCACCTGAACATGAAGAAGGCATTTGCGCTTTTGTTCCTGCTGCTGGTGGCGTCCTACAGCCTGCTGGCGCGGTGCACAGTGCCTATGCGTTGGCGGCCAACGGCGCCAGGGGCTGGCTGTCCAGTCGCCGGGGCGCGCGGATCGCCGGCAGGCTGTCGGGGGTGACCTTTCTTGGCTTCGGGGTGATGATGGCCAGCGCCAGTAAATAATCCGAAACAATTGGGCCGAACCGGCGCCCCCAGCCGACATTTCTTCGACAGCGGCTGCGCTACCATTGCGCCCCCTACCGGCCCTACGAGACACCGCTGCCCATGCCCCAGACCACACCCGCGGACACCACCCTGCCCCCTGTGCTCGCCGGCCCGCTGCTGCGCCGCCTGGAGCCGACGCGGCTGGTGCTGTGGCTGGTGGGTTCGCGGGCCTTGCCCTTGACCCTGCGCCTGCAACCCGGCACCGGTCCGGCCCTGGAACTGTCCCTCGATGCGCGGCACTGTCAAATCATCCCGGTGGGCCGCCAGGCCTTTATCCACCTGATCGATATGCCTCTGGACTCTGCCCTGCCCCAGGATGTGGCGATTGCCTATGACCTGTTGATCAACGACGCCGGGGACGGTGCCCGCGCCATCGCCGACTGGGCGCCCCATCTGCTGTATGCCGACGCCAGGATGCCGGAGTTCGTGCTGCACAGCCGCATCGATAATCTGCTCCACGGCTCCTGCCGCAAGCCCCACCACCCTGCCAATGACGGCTTGCTCTGTGTCGACCAGCTTCTGGCACAACGCCCGGCGCCCGAACGACGCCCGGCCCTGCTGATGATGAGTGGCGATCAGGTGTATGCCGACGACGTGGCCGGGCCCATGCTGCGGGCCATTCATGCCTTGATCGAGCGCCTGGGGTTGTTCGGCGAGCGCCTGGACGGCGCGGTGGTGGCGGACAGCCAGGCGCTCTACCAGCACCCGGCCAGCTACTACCGGCGGGCCGAGTTGCTGCCCGCGCTCAAGAGCAACGAAACCCTGCGCGAGCGGTTTTTCGGCGGGGTGAAGAAACCGATCTTCACCAGCAACAGCGCCGACAACCACTTGGTGACCTTCGCCGAAGTGCTGGCCATGTACCTACTGGTCTGGTCGCCCGTGCCCTGGACCCTGATCGCGCCGCAACCACCGCGACTGACCGCGGAACAGCAAGCGCGTTATGCACATGAACAGCAACGCATCGACGGTTTCGTCGAGGGCCTGGGCGGCGTGGCGCGGGTCTTCGCCCATCTGTCGTGCCTGATGATCTTCGACGACCACGACATCACCGACGACTGGAACCTCAGCGCCCAATGGGAAGAAACCGCCTACGGTCACCCCTTCTCCAAGCGCATCATCGGCAACGCCTTGCTGGCCTACATGCTGTGCCAGGGCTGGGGCAACAACCCGGATGCGTTCGCCGCGCCACTGGAGCAAACCCGCGCCCTGAGCGCCAGCATCCAGGGTGAAAACCGCGACTTCGACAGCCGGCTCCAGGACGCTTTGATCGACGATCTGCTGCGCTTCCAGCAATGGCAATACACGCTGCCCACCACCCCGGCGCTGGTGGTGCTGGACACCCGTACCCGGCGCTGGCGCAGCGAGTTCGACCTGGGCCAGCCCTCGGGCCTGCTGGACTGGGAAGCCCTGAGCGAACTGCAACACGAACTGCTGGACCACCCCTCGGCGATCATCGTGTCACCGGCGCCGGTGTTCGGCGTCAAGCTGATCGAGACCGTGCAGAAAGTCTTCAGCTGGTGCGGCTACCCGCTGCTGGTGGATGCGGAAAACTGGATGGCCCACCGCGGCGCGGCCCAGGTCATCCTCAATATCTTCCGCCACTCGCGCACCCCGGGTAACTACGTGATCCTCTCCGGCGACGTGCATTACTCCTTCGTCTACGAAGTGCTGATCCGCCACCGCCAGGGCGGCCCGAAGATCTGGCAGATCACCAGCAGCGGCATCAAGAACGAATTCCCCGCCACCCTGCTGGAATGGTTCGACCGCCTCAACCGCTGGCTGTACTCGCCGCGCTCGCCGTTGAACTGGTTTACCCGCCGCCGCCTGATGCGGGTCATTCCCCATGTGCCGGAACACGCCGAAGCTGGCGAACGCTTGTGGAATTCGGCCGGGATCGGCCAGGTGTTTTTCAACGAGCAAGGGCAGCCGCAAGCGATTTACCAGCACAACGCCAATGGTGCGCCAGCGACGCGGATGGTGGCGCCGAAGTGACTCGGCGCAATGGTTGACTAGGCCCAATCCTCGACACGTAATCCGGGAACGCGCTCGAACTCACGCAAGTTGTTGGTGACCAGCACCAGCCCCCGGGATCGGGCATGACCGGCAATGAGTTGGTCGTAAGGGCCGATGGGGGCCCCGGCTATGGCCAGCTCGGCACGCAACTGGCCGCTATGAATGGCGGCGTCCTCGTCATAGGCAAGCACTTCAAGGCGCGCCACGAAACCTTCGATCACATGCAGGTTCCTTTCGGGGGCAGCCGACTTTTCTGCGCCGTACATCAGTTCCATCAAGGTCACTGCGCTAATGCACAGTCGACCATGCTGGCGATTGAAAGCCTGACGCACTGTCTCCGGCTTGTTCTTGATCGTGAAGATGCAGATGTTCGTATCCAGCATGTACTTGAGCATCAGAACGCCTCACGCTCCTGTTCAGCGGGCTGATCCCGCTCGGTCATGAAGTCCGCGCTTGCGGTGTCTTCATCGAACCAACTGTCCCAGGCCTCTCCGGCCGGCGTAATGATACGGGTCCTGCCGACCGCAACGATGTCCACTCGGGTCACATCGTCAGGCAACGCAACGGCCTTCGGCATGCGGATCGCCTGGCTGCGGTTGCTCTTGAATACCGATCCTTGCTCCATGAATGTGCCCTCCGGGGATAGGTTCGAAGCCCAGTCTAGAATTCCACATGGATATGTCAACAGTATATCCCTGACCCGACAGCTCCACCCGTACCGGCTGGAACCGGCCTGTTGCCTTTGCACCTCTGCGCCCCCTCAGTGCCTCCTAGGGCAGCAGAACAATTACTCTTCCAAAGATTTCAGGCACATTACTCAACCCTGCCTACAAGCAGATCGGCCTTTAGAACGGATACCCTCGGTGGCCCTACATGGAAGACATCAGCCCCTCGGATCTCAAGACGATCCTCCACTCCAAACGCGCCAACATCTACTACCTGCAGCACTGCCGGGTACTGGTCAATGGCGGCCGGGTCGAATACGTGACCGACGCCGGCAAGCAGTCGCTTTACTGGAATATCCCGATTGCCAATACCACAACGGTCCTGCTGGGCACCGGTACCTCAGTGACCCAGGCGGCCATGCGGGAGCTGGCCAGGGCGGGGGTTCTGGTCGGGTTTTGCGGAGGAGGCGGAACACCTCTGTTCAGTGCGAACGAGATCGACATCGAAGTCGCCTGGTTTTCACCCCAGAGCGAGTATCGCCCCACCGAGTACCTGCAGCGCTGGGTTGCCTTCTGGTTCGACGAACAGCAGCGCCTCGAAGCAGCCAAACGCTTTCAACGGCTGCGCCTGAACCATGTTCGGCAGCATTGGGGGGCCAATGGCATATTCGCCAAAGAAGGTTTCCAGATAGACCCGACAGCTTTGGAGAACGCCCTCAAGCAATCATTGGACAATCTGAACGCCGCTCCGGACCACGCCTTTCTGTTGACCGAAGAAGCTCGCCTGACCAAGCGCCTGTTCAAACTGGCCGCTAACGCCATGCAATACGGCGACTTCACCCGGGCAAAGCGTGGCACGGGAAGCGACCCGGCCAACCGTTTTCTCGACCATGGCAACTACCTTGCCTACGGACTGGCGGCAACGGCCACCTGGGTACTGGGCCTGCCCCACGGGCTGGCGATCCTGCATGGCAAGACCAGGCGTGGCGGGCTGGTCTTTGATGTCGCCGACCTGGTGAAAGACGGGCTCATTCTGCCTCAAGCGTTCATCTCGGCCATGCGTGGCGACGATGAGCAAGCCTTCCGCCAGGCCTGTATCGATAACCTGACCCGCAGCGAAGCCCTGGACTTCATGATCGACAGCCTCAAAGAGGTTGCTCAACAACTGGGAATACCGGCCCCTTGAACATTTTGCTGATCTGCCAATGCGACAAACGCGCCCTGATCGAAACCCGCCGGATTCTCGACCAATTCGCCGAACGCCGCGGCGACCGTACCTGGCAAACCCCGATCACCCAGGCCGGCCTCGACACCCTGCGGCGCTTGCTGAAAAAGACCGCTCGGCGCAATACGGCGGTGGCCTGCCACTGGATCAGGGGGCTCGACCATAGCGAACTGCTGTGGATTGTCGGCGACGCCAGTCGTTTCAACGAACAAGGTGCGGTCCCCACCAACGCCACCCGACGCAACATTCTTCGCCAACACGACGAAAACGATTGGCACACCGCACAGGACATCAAGCTGCTGGCCCAGCTCGCGGCCTTGCTGCATGACCTGGGCAAGGCCAGCATCGCCTTCCAGGAACGCTTGCGTCAGCACAGGATTGAAAAGAACCTGTTCCGCCACGAATGGGTTTCACTGCGGCTGTTCCTCGCGTTTGTCGGCCAGGACGACGACCAGGCCTGGCTGACGCGCCTGGCCGCACCGACCCCGGACGATGACGCCAGCTGGACTGCTAGGGAGCGTTACTTTCGTGACGGGCTGGATGCCGACACCCCACCACCCTTTCGCCAGCTACCGCCTCTGGCCAGCGCCATTGCCTGGCTGGTAGTCAGCCATCATCGCTTGCCGGTACTCCCTGCCGAGGGCGGGCTCGACCATCAACAACCCTGGTTCGGACAGCGATCCAAGACCTTCAATCCCGCCCAACTACCCCGCTTGCTCGAAGGCATCACCCACGAGTGGAACGAACTCAAAAGCGCCGCCACGCAGGATGCCATGGAACCTTACTGGCATTTTGAGCATGCGCTGCCAGTGACCTGTCCCAAATGGCGCGCGCAAGCGACAAAAATCGCCGGGCAACTGCTGGCCTTGCATGGCAAGGCCGGCAAGGGCGACTGGCTGGACAATCCCTATGTCATGCATTTGGCCCGCCTGAGCCTGATGCTGGCCGACCATCACTACTCAGCACTGCCGCCAGACTCTACCCAGCGGGTACGTGGCGACAGCCTCAACCCGCTGTATGCCAACACCCATTCCGATGGTTCCTTGAAACAACCCCTGGACGAACACCTATTGGGCGTCGCGCGCTTGAGCGCCAGCATCGTCCACGGCTTGCCGGGTTTCGAACGCCACCTCCCTCGCCTGGCTCGCCACCGGGGCCTGAGAAAACGCAGCGGCTCGGAGCGCTTTCGCTGGCAGGACAAAGCCAGCGATGCCGCCACCAGCCTGCGGACGCAGGCATTCGCGGAAGGCGCGTTCATCGTCAACATGGCGTCCACCGGCTGCGGCAAGACCCTGGCCAACGCCCGCATCATGCATGCCCTGGCCGACCCGCAATTGGGCATGCGCTGCACCTTCGCCCTGGGTCTGCGCACGCTGACCCTGCAAACCGCGAACAGCTATCGCCTGGATCTGCATCTGGCCGAGGACGAACTGGCCGTGCGTGTCGGCGGCTCCGCCAGCCGTGCCTTGTTCGACTACTTCCAGGCCCGGGCCGAGGCCACAGGCTCGGCGTCCACCCAGCGGCTCATCGAAGAAGACAGCCACGTGCTGTACGAAGGCCAGAGCGCCGATCATGGCTTGCTGTCCAGGGCCATGGACGATCCGGCCATCCGTTCGTTACTCACGGCACCGATGCTGGTGTGCACCATCGACCATCTGATGCCTGCTACCGAAGCGCAACGCGCCGGCCGGCAGATCGCCCCGATGCTGCGCCTGATGAGCAGCGACCTGGTACTCGACGAGCTGGATGACTTCGATCTCGCCGACCTGCCCGCCCTGACCCGCTTGGTGCACTGGGCGGGCTTGCTCGGCAGCCGCGTACTGCTGTCTTCGGCCACGCTGCCGCCCGCCTTGCTGGAAGGTATGTTCCACGCCTATCGGGCCGGGCGTCTGCACTATCGGCGTAATCGCGGGACACCGGCGCAACAGCATGCGCCACAGCCCGAAATCCCCTGCCTGTGGGTCGATGAGTTCGGCACCCGTACGCTGCACTGCAACGGATCCGAGCAGTTTCTCGAACAGCACACGCAATTCGTTGAGCGTCGTGTCCAGGCCCTGGAAAAGGTCGAACCTCGACGACGCGGCGAGCTGGTGCCGCTGAAGATCGAGGCGACCGTCAAAGAGGCGATTCGCCTGAGTTATGCCCGGCAGGTACGGGAAACCTTGTTGCTGGCGCACGATCGTCATGCCCAGGCCTGTCCGCACAGCGGCAAACGGATCAGCTTCGGCCTGGTACGCATGGCCAATATCGATCCCTTGTTCGATGTCGCCCAGATACTGTTTCAGCTAGGGGCCGACGAGGACCATCACATCCATCTGTGCGTCTACCACTCTCGTTTCCCGCTGTTACTGCGCTCGGCCATCGAGCGCCAACTCGACAGCGTGCTCAACCGGCGCGACGAACAAGCGGTCTACCAGTTGCCCGATATCCGCCGAGCTATCGATGGCTTTCCCGAGCGCAATCATCTGTTCGTCGTCCTCGGCTCGCCGGTGACGGAAGTGGGCCGGGACCACGATTACGACTGGGCGATAGTCGAACCTTCGTCCATGCGCTCATTGATTCAATTGGCGGGCCGGGTTCAACGCCACCGTAACCAGCCCTGCCAATCGCCCAACATCTTCATTTTCGACACCAACCTGCGGCACTTTGAAAAAGCCCAGGACCGGCACGGCCAAGCCGCCGCGTTTATCCGCCCCGGTTTCGAACAGGAAGACAGCCCGATCGAACACCCTTTCCGTCTGACCAGCCATCGCCTGAACAAGCTATTGGCAGAGGACGAATATCGAACCCTGACCGCCCGCCCGCGTATCCAGCCGCGGCCAGTCTCGAACTGGCAGCCCAAGCTCAGCCTGGTCGACCTGGAACATGCGCGGCTGGCCGCCCGGATGCTGCCCAAGGATCGCAGCCAGACGACACAACCACCCCGGCGCGGAATCAGGCAGCCGGAACTCGAGCTGGACGCCGCGTGCGCCTGGCAATACCCGAACGCCGCCCTGACCTGGGCCCTGCCGCAACAGCAACCCTTTCGCGAAAGCACGATTCGAGAAACCGAGCTGGTGTTTCTGCCGGATGAAGATCAGGAACAGCTGGTGTTGCACCGTATCCATGAGCAAGCCAGGCGCGGCAAGCCGGCGATTTACGTGCCCGTAGAAGGCAGCCTGCTGGAACGGGTCGAGTTCGACGAACAGCTGGGTGAACGCATTTCACCCTGGGGACAGCATGATCTGATGGCATTGCTTGGCGAGCAGGTCGAGGCGCAAGGCTTGGCGCTCGAGCAATGCGCCGAGCGTTTCGCCGGGCTGAGCGTGCCGCAAAGCACCTACGGCTGGCGCTATCACCCGGTGTTGGGGTTTGCGAAGAAAAAATAGGCCGGGCAAGACCGCTGCCCGACTATTTGAAGCTGCTTGTTCAGCAGTGGAGGGGTATAGCAAGCGCAGCATTTTCTGAGCTACTTATTCAGTAGGTATAAGTAAACGTAGCATGAATAGCACGCGGAGCATGGTTGAAAACTACATCTAAGACTACTACTCTCCAAATCACCAGAGACGGTGTTGGCGCACCGCCCCTGGCCACAACAGCTTGCTGGTTAGCACCGGCCCAATGCACAAATACGCACAAAGGAGGAGATATGTGTTCTGACCAACGCGCCCTCAGAAGAGAGCTCTGAAGGCAAAGCCTTCTGGCCATAGCCATCCCCGCAGCAAGCAAATTGCTGCGGGGATTCTAACGGCTTGGCACGGGTCAAGTCGACTCGAACGGACTCATGACATGAACAATGAATCTGATCCAACATCACGCTCAACTCTCTTCCACAACGCCATCACCGCCTTCATTCACGAACGTCGCGAAGCCAAGCTCAAAGGCGGCGACGCTGAGGCCGACGCACAAACAGTCGCTAAGTACGACTACGGCACCTGGCTCGCCGATGCCGCCCGCCGGGTCTCGCAGATCCAGGCCGTGACCCATGTGCTCAAGGCTACTCACCCCGACGCACGAGGCAGCAGCCTGCATGTCACACCGGCAGCCTTGCCCCAACATGCGGAAATCGGCACCCATGTACTGGCGAACGACTGCGCCGACGACGTGGTCGGCAACGCCGCCGCCCTCGACGTCTATAAATTTCTCAAACTCAAAGTCGAAGAATGCCGGCTGCTCGACTGGCTGCTCAAAGACGACCAGGACCTGTTGAATGCCTTGCATCCAGACCCCAACACCGCCCAGGAGTGGGCAACCGCCTTCAAGGGTTTGATTCGCCCTACCGAACGCTGGTCGTCCCACGCTCTGGCCAAGCAGATTTACTGGAGTGTCAGCGGCGAACCCTGTGATGACACCGGCTTCCACCTGCTGCAACCGCTGTTCTCCAGCAGCCTGGCCCATGCGGCGCATGCAGAAATCAACGACGCGCGCTTTGGCGAAACCAACAAGGCGGCACGCCAGGCCAAGCGCAATAACGCGCCCCATGACGGGCCGTACCGCGACTACCGCCACCTTGTAGTGCGCAAGCTCGGCGGTACCAAACCGCAGAACATCAGCCAGCTCAACAGCGAGCGTGGCGGTGTGAACTACCTGCTGGCGTCCCTGCCGCCCCGATGGAAGCAGGTCCAACCCGGGCACTTCCTGTCTGAGTCTTCCGTATTTGAGCGCTTTCACCGATTCGAAGGGGTCAAGGAACTGATCCAGGGACTGTGCGCCTTGCTGGAAAGCAATCCCCTCAAGACCCTGCCTACCCGACTCCAGCGCGAACGCCTGGAACAGGGACTGGGCCAGGCACTGGCGGCGTTCGGCCTGGCCAGCCGCGAACGGCTGGAACCCGGCTGGAGCCGGAACAGCGACTGCCAGCTGCCATTGTGCGAACAACTGTGGCTCGACCCGCAGCGCACCGAACTGCCGCTGCGCGACGATCACCAGGAGGAAGACCAGGCCTTCAATGCCGCCTTCGAGTTCAAGGACTGGCCCGACCAGGTCGCTCACCGCTTCGGCAACTGGCTGAACGCCATTCTCCAGCAATACGGCCTGCCGGTGGGCGATGTCGAGCATGCCCATTGGGCCAGACAGGCCCTGATCGACGCCGAGTGGCCCGCACCGATGCAACGCCGCGCCCGATCTGCAGACAACGGCCAGGAGGCCCTCCATGACTGACTGCCCAGCCTTCGAGCATCTGCTGATCATCCCGCGCCTGCGCGTCCAAAACGCCAACGCCCTGTCCAGCCCTCTGACCCATGGCTTTCCCTCGATGACCGCCTTTCTCGGTCTGATGTGGGCCCTGGAGCGCAAGACCTCGGCCGCTGGGCTGGACCTTCAGTTCAATGCCATCGGCGTTGTCGCCCACCGTCATCAGGAACAAATCACCGAAGACGCTTTCATCAATACCCTGCGCCTGACCCGCAACCCGATCAATCGCGATGGCAGCACGGCCGCCATTGTCGAAGAGGGGCGCATCCACCTGGAGATCAGCCTGGTCCTGGCCGTGCAGAGTGAGGTCCTCAATACCGATCAGAGCGCTGGCGACTCTCTCGCCCGGCAAGTACTCGACCTGCTGATGCAGATGCGGATCGCTGGCGGCAGCGTGATTCCTTCCACGGCGCTCCCCAGCAAACAGCGGCCTTATCTGCTGCACCTGACCGGGGATGAAAGCGCCCGCTACGAGCTGTTCAACCGCGCCAAGCTGCGTCTGCTGCCGGGTTTCGCTTTGGTCGATCGCCAGGACCTGCTGGAACAACGCCACCAGGCGCTGCAAGCCACCGCCCCAGAGGCCACAAAACTGGACGCCTGGCTGTCCCTGTCGCGTATCAACTGGAGCTACTCGCTCGACGATCAGGACAGCGACAGCACTACGAAAGAAAAATGGACCCACGACCGGAAAAACCTGGGCTGGATCGTGCCGATCCCCGTCGGCTATGGTGCATTGGGCGAAGTGCTGGAACCGGGCTCGGTGGGCAACGCCCGCGATGGGCAAACCGCCTTTCGCTTCGTCGAAAGCCTGTACGGCATCGGCCAGTGGCTCAGCCCCCATCGCCTGCAATCGCCGCAACAACTGCTCTGGTATGCCGACTCGCTACCCGAACAGGGACTCTATCGCTGCCGCAACGATTACCGCCCTACCGCGCTGTACGACCTCGACTGACTCACCGCCTACTTCATAAAGGATGTTTGACTATGGCCAACGACAACCTCAAGACCGCTTCCGTCCTCGCCTTCGAACGCAAACTCGACCCCTCCGATGCGCTGTTCCACGCCGGCGACTGGCACTCGCGCAGCCAATGGGCGCCCGTGGCCGTCCGCGAAAAGTCGGTGCGCGGCACCATTTCCAACCGTTTGAAAACCAAGGATCAGGACCCGGCGAAGCTCGATGCGGCCATCGAGAACCCCAACCTGCAGACCGTCGATGTCGCCGCGCTGCCCCACGACGCCGACACCTTGCGCGTCAGCTTTACCCTGCGGGTCCTGGGCGGCACCGGCCAGCCTTCGGCCTGCAATGACTTCGACTACCGACAAAAACTGCTCGCCACCGTAGAGGGCTATGTGCAGGCCAACGGTTTTCAGGAGCTGGCGCGACGTTATGCCCACAACCTGGCCAACGGTCGCTTCCTGTGGCGCAACCGCATCGGTGCGGAGCAGGTAGAAGTACAGATCGCTCATCTGGTGGACGGCAAGGCCGCCAGCGAATGGACCTTCGACGGCCTGGCACTGTCCCTGCGCGACTTCAACTCCAATGCCCCCGCTTCTACCGCCCTGGATGAAGTGGCCCGGTTGATCGCCGACGGCCTGGCGGGCAAGCAACATGTGCTGCTGGGTATTTCGGCCTATGTGCGCATGGGCACAGGCCAGGAGGTGTTCCCTTCGCAGGAACTGATTCTCGAGCGTGGCCGTGGCGACAAAAGCAAGACGCTCTACCACGTCGACAAGGTGGCGGGCATTCACTCGCAAAAGATCGGCAATGCCATCCGCAGCATCGACACCTGGTATCAGCAGGCCGACATCAACGGCCCGATTGCCGTGGAACCCTATGGCTCGGTGACCACCCAAGGCAAAGCCTACCGGCAACCGCGCAAGACCAACGACGACTTCTACACCCTGCTGGACAACTGGGTACTCAAGGACAAGGCTCCCGCGCTCGACCAGCAACATTTCGTGATCGCGACCCTGATCCGCGGCGGCGTCTTCGGCGAGGCGGGCTAAGCCATGGATCACTACGTCGACATAACCCTGCACCCCGATCCCGAGTTCGCGGCGGCGCAGTTGATGAGCGCGCTCTTGTCCAAGCTGCACCGCGGCCTGCATGACACGCGACGCGATGATATCGGCATCAGTTTCCCGGAAGTCGAACGCTGTGCCCGTGGCCTCGGCTCACACCTGCGCTTGCACGGCAGCGCCCAGGCACTGGCCAGCCTGCTGGCGCAGAACTGGCTGACGGGCATGCGCGATCATGTCCAACTGAGCGAGCCAAGCTCAGTACCCACTGGCGTGCAATATCGCCACGTCAGCCGCGTGCAGGTGGACAGCAACCCCGAACGCCTGCGTCGCCGCCTGATCAAACGTCATGACCTGACTGAAGAACAGGCACGCCAGCGCATTCCCGACGACGCGGCCAAACACTGCAATCTGCCGTTCGCCAGCCTGCGCAGCCATGGCAGTGGCCAGGCCTTTCGCCTGTTTATCCGCCATGGTCCATTGCTGGATACACCGCACCCCGGTCGCTTCGGCAGTTATGGTTTAAGCCCGACGGCCACCGTCCCCTGGTTTTGACCCTCTTTTTCTCCTGCTGGAATGGCCTCCATAAAATCAATCACTTACGTGAGGCCTTAGAAAAAGCCTAAAAACCTTGTTTCGGGAGATTTCTCTTTAATAACTTGGAGTTAGCGAGTTTGAGGTCTACTTCACTGCCGTGTAGGCAGCTCAGAAATCGTTTACGGTGTAGCCAGATAATCGGGCACGCTTCACTGCCGTGTAGGCAGCTCAGAAATGGGCGGAAACGGTAGCGCTAACTCCCTGGTTCTTCACTGCCGTGTAGGCAGCTCAGAAATGGTCGCATCGCAACCGACTGCTCGAGGACTCCTTCACTGCCGTGTAGGCAGCTCAGAAACTGGTGAAACGGTCGATGTGGAAACGTTGCACCTTCACTGCCGTGTAGGCAGCTCAGAAACCGCCCGCCGCCTTATCGAGGTACGACACTTGCTTCACTGCCGTGTAGGCAGCTCAGAAAACTGGAGCCCGTCCGCGATGATGCCGCCTGCGCTTCACTGCCGTGTAGGCAGCTCAGAAAGATCCGGCTTCCGCCGGCAGCGCGGCCACCAGCTTCACTGCCGTGTAGGCAGCTCAGAAAGACTTCGCCAAGCGTTTCGCAATACGCAAGGGCTTCACTGCCGTGTAGGCAGCTCAGAAAATCCTGAGCCCGTGCGGGCTGTACCGGTACCGCCTTCACTGCCGTGTAGGCAGCTCAGAAATGCAGGCCGTCGATCTCATTGGCCAGGTCCTGCTTCACTGCCGTGTAGGCAGCTCAGAAAAGACATTGAGTCGATCGTTGGCCGACCTGACTCTTCACTGCCGTGTAGGCAGCTCAGAAAACAGCGTGCGCGCGAGGATGTCGCGGTCTCTTCTTCACTGCCGTGTAGGCAGCTCAGAAACGTGCGCGCAGCTCTTGCTGCATTGTGTTGTGCTTCACTGCCGTGTAGGCAGCTCAGAAAACTTTCGGACCTGCAGACGTCGGTTATGACCGCTTCACTGCCGTGTAGGCAGCTCAGAAAACCGGAGTCGATCTGCATCTTCACCGACCACACTTCACTGCCGTGTAGGCAGCTCAGAAAAAGGTCGGGGGTTTTCTTTTTTAAGCCTGCCGCTTCACTGCCGTGTAGGCAGCTCAGAAAGCCCGCTCAAGCTCACCGCGCGTTTTGAACGTCTTCACTGCCGTGTAGGCAGCTCAGAAAACATCCAGTTCATGCGCCATTCTGCCCAGCAGCTTCACTGCCGTGTAGGCAGTTCAGAAACCCATATTTTCGTGTGCTCAATGCCGCGCATGCTTCACTGCCGTGTAGGCAGCTCAGAAAACCGCGCTGGCCAGCTCGACCTGGTGCAGATCCTTCACTGCCGTGTAGGCAGCTCAGAAATGAGGCCTTTCAGCAGATCCAGGAGACGCTTTCTTCACTGCCGTGTAGGCAGCTCAGAAAATCCCGCCCCAGGGCAGGGGCAGGCATAAAAGCTTCACTGCCGTGTAGGCAGCTCAGAAAGACGCGACGTTCGGCGGCCCCGATCGCGACCTCTTCACTGCCGTGTAGGCAGCTCAGAAATGATGGAGCTGATGCAGACCAAACACCGCCGGCTTCACTGCCGTGTAGGCAGCTCAGAAAACTGCCTAACGGCGGTGGGGCCTTTTTTCGTTCTTCACTGCCGTGTAGGCAGCTCAGAAATGCACATAAACCTCAACAGGCTCTTCACCCTCCTTCACTGTCGTGTAGGCAGCTCAGAAAAGAGGGCTGAGCCGGCGCAGCGGCAGGGTTGACTTCACTGCCGTGTAGGCAGCTCAGAAACGAACCGAGCGGCGGCAACCGCTCCGGGCCAACTTCACTGCCGTGTAGGCAGCTCAGAGACGAAGCGTGCCGGGAAGCGCCGGTCGTCTGCCCTTCACTGCCGCACAGGCAGCCCAACTACGTCGCACCACCAACCAGAATTTTCATACTGACCCCCGCACTTTATTTCGTTTGCGACCCGGCCTCGCTCTTGGCTTAGATAGCCCCCACGTTCCAGCTAGCCAGAGCCCTTAGTCCATGAGCAGCGAAAGCATCAGCCAGTCGATTTCCATCGTTCATCCCATCCGCCTGAGCCACGGCAGGAATGCCGAGGTCTGGGACGAGAGCGGCAAGCGTTATATCGATTTTGTCGGGGGGATCGGCGTGCTCAATCTGGGGCACTGCCATCCGCGGGTGGTGGCGGCGATTCAGCAGCAGGCTACCCGGCTGACTCACTATGCGTTCAACGCGGCGCCCCACGGGCCCTATGTCGAGTTCATGGAGCGGCTGGCGCGCTTCATGCCGCTGAGTTATCCGGTCAGTGGCATGCTCACCAACAGTGGGGCGGAGGCGGCGGAGAACGCCTTGAAGATTGTCCGCGGCGCCACCGGGCGCACGGCGGTGATCGCCTTCGACGGCGGCTTCCATGGGCGGACCCTGGCCACCCTCAACCTCAATGGCAAGGTCGCGCCCTACAAGCAGAAGATCGGTGTGCTGCCCGGCCCGGTGTATCACCTGCCCTACCCGAGCGCGGACAACGGCGTGACCTGCGAGGAGGCGCTCAAAGCCATGGACCGGCTGTTCAGCGTGGAGATCGACGTCGCCGAAGTGGCCTGTTTCATCGTCGAGCCGGTGCAGGGCGAGGCCGGTTTCCTGGCCCTGGACGGCGAATTCGCCAGGGCCCTGCGGCGTTTCTGCGATGAGCGGGGCATCCTGCTGATCGCCGATGAAATCCAGTCCGGCTTCGGCCGCACCGGCCAGCGCTTCGCTTTCTCCCGCCTGGGCATCGAGCCGGACCTGGTGCTGCTGGGCAAAAGCATCGGCGGCGGTGTGCCACTGGGCGCAGTGCTCGGGCGCAAAGCGCTGCTGGACAACCTGCCCAAGGGCGGCCTGGGCGGCACTTATTCCGGCAACCCCATCGCCTGTGCAGCAGCCATGGCGACCCTGGAGGAGATGAGCGACCACAACCTGCAGACCTGGGGCGAACGCCAGGAACAGGCCATCGTCGAACGCTACCAGCGCTGGCGGGCCGAGCGCCTGACGCCCTACCTCGGGCGCCTGACCGGGGTCGGCGCCATGCGCGGTATCGAGCTGGTCAAGGCCGACGGCTCGCCGGCCTCGGAGCAACTGGGCGCACTGCTGGTTGCCGCCCGGGAAGCCGGCCTGCTGCTGATGCCCAGCGGCAAGTCGCGGCACATCATCCGCCTGCTGGCACCACTGACCATCGAGCCCGAGGTGCTGGAGGAAGGGCTGGATATCCTGCAGGACTGCCTGGCCCGGCTGAAATAGCCGGCGATTGTTGGCAAGGCCTGCGCCCTACAGCTGAAACACCCGCCGCGCATTACCGTGCAGGAACTTGTCCTGCACCTCGGCGGGCAACTCCAGCGCCTTGACCTGAGCCATGCATTTGTCGAACGGCAACTGCGGGAAGTTGCTGCCGAACAGCACCTTGTCCTGGCCGTAGGTGCGCATGAAATGCAGCAACTGCGGCGGGTAATAGGCCGGCAGGTAGGCCGAGGTGTCGATATGGATATTGTCGTGCTTCCAGGCCAGGCCGATCATCTCGTCGGTCCAGGGATGGCCAATGTGCCCGGCGACTATCCGCAGCTCCGGGAAGTCCAGCGCCACCTCGTCCAGATAGGGCACCGGGCGCCCTGTTTCCGAGGGCATCAGCGGGCCGGTGTGGCCCACCTGGGTGCAGAAGGGAATGCCCAACTCCACGCACTTGGCGTACAGCGGGTAGTACAGGCGGTGGTTGGGCGGCAGTTTCCACAGCCAGGGCACGATGCGCAGGGCCTTGCAACCCAGCTCCTCGACAGCCCGCTCCAGCTCGGCCAGCGCCGCCATCGGCCGGCTCATGTCCACCGCGGCCACGCCGACAAAACGTTCGGGATAGGCCCGGGTGTAGGCAGCGACTTCATCGTTGCTGAACACCCAGCGCTCCGGCCGGCACCAGGCCGCCAGCATCAGCTTCTCCACCCCGGCCCGGTCCATCAGCTCGACGGTCTGCTCGATGCTCAGCGGCTGGTCCAGCAAGTGCGCCGAACCGGACTTCTCGAACAGCCGCACCACCTCGGGCAACAGCTGTCGTGCCCGGCCATTGGCCGGTTGTGCCCATGCGTCGATTGCGCCCTTCATTGGCGGCTCCTCCCACTGATCCTGGCTCGGGAAACGAGCGTTCACGCTACGCTCGGGCGCCAAACACCACAATGTTCACAGCGCTCACCGGGATTGACCGATCAGCTCCTGCTCCCGACCCAGCGCGCGCCAGGTCCACAACGCGCTGCACAGGTCCGGCAAGGCCAGCGACAACAGCACCGGCGGCACCAGAGCGGCAACGACGAAGGCGGCGAAAAACACCGGCACCGACAGGCGGATCGCCACGGTCAGGGCCATGAATTCGCGCCGCTCGGTGTAGCCGGCCCACACGTAATAGACCCCCAGGTACAGCGCCAGCTGGCCCATCACCCGGATCCACACTTCATCGGTCAGGGCAAAACCGAACAACGGCAGCAGCAGATTGGGCGCCAGCACCAGCGCAGCGCCCAGCAGCAACATGTACAGGCCAAACAGAAAGACGCTCTTGCCCGCGGGGCTCATGGTTTCACTCCTTGTGTCGGTGGTGTGAGGCGATAGGCCTCGGTATCGAAATAACGGGTCTGGCGGCGAAATTGCCAGCTGAACCCCGGCCACAGAGCGACGTTGCGCCCGCTTTCCGGGTCCATGTACCAGCTGCGGCAACTGCCGACGCTCCACACCGCGCCGCGCAGCCGGTGGCGCAGGTTCTGGTTGAACCGGGCCTGGGCCTGGGGGTCGACGTCGAGGCTGGTCACGCCCAGGCGTTGCAGGGTGTCCAGGGCGCCGAGGATGTAGGCGATCTGCGACTCGATCATGTAGACGATGGAGTTATGGCCCAGCCCGGTGTTGGGCCCCATCAGCAGGAACAGGTTGGGAAAGCCGCTGACCGTGGTGCCCTTGTAGGCTTCGCTGCCCTGCTGCCAGGTGTCGACGATGTCCACCCCGCCGCGTCCCAGGATCATCCCCGCCGGGAACGGCGTGCGTGCCTTGAAGCCGGTGCCGAAGATCAGCGCATCCAGTACATGGCGCTGGCCGTCGACGGTGATCAGGGCGTCCTCGGTGACCTCGCGGATGCCGCTGGTGACCAGCCGGGTATTGGCCTGGGCCAGGGCCGGGAAGTAATCGTTGGACAGCAGGATGCGCTTGCAGCCGATGCTGTAGTCGGGGGTCAGGCGCCGGCGCAGTTCCGGGTCCCTGACCTGGCGCCGCAGCAGGTTGAGCGCCAGCCATTTGTGCAGGCCCATCAGCCGCGGGTTGAACACGAAGCCGAACACCCGGGTTTCATGGGCGGTGTAGATCAGCCCGCGCAACAGCCGCTGCACCCTGGGGAAGCGCCGCAGCAGGCGCTGGGCCGTGGAGGAAAACGCCCGGTCCGGCTTGGGAATGATCCACGGCGGCGTGCGCTGGAATACCGCCAGGCTAGCCACCTGCGGCTGGATCCGCGGCACGAACTGGATCGCCGAAGCGCCAGTGCCGATCACCCCGACCCGCTGGCCGGCCAGGGCGTAGCCATGGTCCCAGCGCTGGGAATGGAAGACCCGGCCCTTGAAGCGCTCCAGCCCCGGCAGTTGGGGATAGTCCGGGGTCGACAGGGCCCCGGTGCCGGCCACCACCACCTGGGCAAAACGCACGCCGCCCCGGGCATCCGTCACCTGCCACAGGGCGCGGTCCTCCAGCCAGCGCAGGCCGGTGACCCGGGTGTCGAAGCAGCAGTGTTGCAGCACCTGGTATTTGTCGGCGCAATGCTTGAGGTAATCGCGGATCTCCGGCTGCGGCGAATAGCGCCGCGACCAGCCGGGGTTGGGCTCGAAGGAAAACGAATAGAGATGGGAGGGAATGTCGCAGGCGCAACCGGGGTACTGGTTGACCCACCAGGTGCCGCCGACGCCGGCTTCCTGTTCGAGGATGAGGAAATCCTCCTCGCCGCGCTGGCGCAGGTTGATCGCCATGCCGACGCCGGAAAACCCGGCGCCGATGATCAACACCCGATAGACCCGCGCCGGCTCGGCCTGCTCCTGAAGTAGCGCACTCATGTTCCTGACTCCTGTCGGCAAAAACGCCGGGCGCGACTGTCCGCAGCCCATGCCTGGCTGTTGGTTCTGGATCTTTGTGGATCGAGCGCGGGCCATTCGCTGGCCCGACGGGCTAGGCCGATTCGGCACTCAGCAGAGTGGTCCGGTGCGCCAGGTTTTCCAGCGCCTGCGGGTCGAGCTCGGCGGCGATCACCAGGGCCTGGCGGCGCAAGGTGTCCAGCGGCGTACGGCGCCCGAACACCCCGGTGAAGTGCATGAACATGCGCATCCCGAAGCCCAGCCCATCGCCCCGTTGCCGCGGCACCAGGTGTAGGTGGGCATGAGGGATGTGCTGGTTGGTGGCCTTGCCGTCGTTGACGATCAGGTGCGTGCCCTCCACGCCGAAGCCGGCGCGACGCTGGGCCGCGAGCAAGGTGTCGAACACCTGGTACAGGTGCTGGCGGACGGCCGTGGGCAACTGCTCGAGTTTCTCCACGTGGGCCAGCGGTATCAGCAGCACATGGCCCTGGCCCAGCGGGTGGACGTCCATGAACGCCATGCAGTGCGGGTCGCGATAGACCATGGCGCTGGGCAATTGGCCGGCCGCGATCTGGCAGAAAATACAGGTCATCCGTGAGTCCTCGGTGGGTGGCAGTCCGTTGGGCGCAGTAAATGTAGCTCACGCCGCCCGCCGAGGTTCAGCGGAAGTTGTTACCGGACGTCGCGCGAACATCCGCGCCAGCAGCCAGCGGTCGCGCAAGTAGGGTTTGTTGTCCAGCAGCGCCGCCAGCCGCGGCAGATTGACGAACGGCACGCCGGGGTAGATGTGATGCTCGACGTGGTAATTGATATTGGCCCACAGCAGGCCGATCAGCCGGCCGGTGACGGTCACGGTGTTTTTCGCCAGGTCCAGGCGCTGCGGGTCGTCCAGCTCCAGGGTGGCCATGGGGAAGTGTTCGTAGCCCCGGGAAATCGGGTTGATCACCAGCGCCAGCACCAGCAGCGGCGCGACGAAGATCAGCACGAACTGCAACAGCAGGCCCTGGCTGTAGCACCAGGCGCCGATCGCCGCCAGCGACAGCAGGTTGAACGCCAGCTCGCGCAGCACCCGGTTACGCACCGCCTTGCCGTAGCGCACCAGGGAGAAATAGATGAAGCGCGGCACGAACACGGCGATACGCAGGAACATCCACTTCACCCCGCCGGTGTAGTTCCAGTCGTCTGGGTCCTGGTCCGGGTCGCCCAGGTAGCGGTGATGGTATTTGTGGCACTCGGTGAAAGAAGTGAACGGGAACACGATGAACCAGGCCATGAAGCGCCCGACCCATAGATTCAGCGCCGCCGAACGGAAGCCGTTGGCATGCCCGCAGTCATGTTGCAGCACAGTGAAGGCATGCAGCTGGTTGCCCAGCACCAGCACCGCCAACGCCAGGCCCCAAGGGTTGTCGCCGAGCAGGATGTACAGCGCCGCCGCGCACCAGACCAGCACATGCAGCAACGACCAGAGCGCGAACTTCAGCGGCTGCGGCTGCATCAGCGCCTGCAGCTGGGCTTGGCGCTCGCGGTCGACCCGCAGTTCGGCGCGCTTGGCCAGCCGCAGTTGGTCTTCGGCGCCATGGTGGGTTGAATGACTCATGAATTGACCTTCCTCTGTCTGTATCGCTAATCGACTTGCAGGCGCACGTCGTCCGTCATGGGGTAGCCCACGCACAACAGGGCCTGGCCCCGGTTCAGTTCGTCCGCCGACAGCCCGTGGTCTTCGCGCATGCGCACCTGCCCGGCCAAGCGGGTGCAGACGCAGGCGGTGCAGAAGCCGCTGCGGCAGGAGAACGGTGGCTGCACGCCGCTGGCCAGGGCCGCGTCGAGCAGGGTCTGGCCCGGGGCGACCGTGAAGTTGAATGCCTGGCCCTGCATCAGCAGCTCCACGCGTTTTGCCGTGTCGCCGGCTGGCGCTGGCGCCTTGGCCGGGGTGAAGCGCTCCTGGTGCACCCGCTCCGGGGCGATGCCCAGGGCGTCCAGTGCGGCCGTCACTTCATCCATCATGCCGCTGGGACCGCAGCTGTAGTACTCCCGGGCCTGGGGGCCGGGCAGCGCGCCGAGAATGTCGAGCACCCGCTCCCGGGTCAGGCGCCCTTCGTGGGCCCCCGGGGTGTCCGGCCGCGACAGCACATGCACCAGCTGCAAACGCTCACCGAAGGTGTGCCGCAGTTGGTCGAGCTTGTCGCCGAAGATCACCGACTGCTGGTTGCGGTTACCGTAGATCAGCGACACCTGGGAGTCCGGCTCGAAGTGCAGCGCCGACTTGAGGATCGAGAAGATCGGCGTGATCCCGCTGCCCGCCGCCAGCAGCACCAGGTGCCGGCCCCGGCCCGGCTGCGGGGCGAAGGTGAAACGGCCGTGGGTGCCCAGGGTCTGCACCGCGTCGCCGGCGCTCAGCTCCTGTACCAGGCGGTTGGAAACCTTGCCGCCGGCCACGCGCTTGACGGTGATCGACAGGGTCTTGTCCAGCCCCGGCGTGCTGCTGATGGAATAGGCCCGGCAGCCCTTGGTACCGTCGACGTCGACCTCCAGGGTCAGGTACTGCCCGGCGCTGTAGCGGACTTTGCGCAGCAGCGGCTGCTTGAGGTGAATGGTCACCGCGTCGTCGGTTTCCCGTTCGATGGCGGCGACTTTCAAGGTCAGGGGTCGGTTCATGGCTGGCCCAGGGCGCTGCGCGCAGGTGTGGATTCATGGGCATTGCGCGGGGTGTCGGCGCGCCGTTGATGGGCGTGCTCATGGGCCGCGATGGGGGCCGGCAGCACCCGGTAGCGCAGCAGCCGGACTTTCTCGGCGTGGTCCAACGGCTCCCACCAGTCCAGCTTGTCCGCCAGCACATCGAAGCGGCGCAGCATCAGCAGCCCGAACAGCTCGAACACGCTGAGGTCGCGAAACACCATGGAGCCGGCGGCCGCCAGTTCCGGCTTGAGCCGCTCGAACAGCTCCGGGCTCTCCGTCCAGTGCCCGATGGCCCAGTGGTGGTGACAGGCGTGGTAGCCCTCGTTGAAGCTGTTGACCGGGGTTTCCAGCAGGGTGACGGTGTTGTACATCCAGTCCCTGGGGTCTTCCTGGCCGCCGTAGAAGGCATGCTGGCTCCAGTGGATGACGCCCATCAGGAAGTTGCTCGCGCACCAGGGCACCAGCATGTAGAGCACGGCGAGCGGCAGGCTGTAGAGCGCCAGCGCGACGAACAGCCCCAGGTGCACCAGGTTGCCCATGAGCATGGCCCGGGCCTGGCTGCGCTTGTGCTTGCTCTTGAAGTACAACCAGGGCGAGACCATGAGCTGCTGGTACATCACCTCACGCACCATATACACCGCGAAATCCCAGGCACTGGCATGGTTGTAGCGGGCGGTGGCGTAGACATCCAGCGGCCCGGCGTTCTCCCGGTGATGCTGCTGCAGGTGCGCCGCCGCGTGGGGAATCAGGCCCATGGGAATGGCGAAGAACATGTACAGGAAGGAGTTGCCGACCCAGCGATCGAGCAGACTCGAACGCTTGAAGATACCGCCGGGCACGTGGCCTTCCTGGTGCATGGCGCTGAAGGAGCGGACGAAACCGCGGATGTTCGGCCCATAGACGAAGGCGTAGAACAGCAGCACCAGCGGCCAGGAAACCTCCTTGAGCCACAGCTGGGCGACGAACACCGGCCCGGCGGTCAGGCCCAGGCTGATGGCGGCGGCCAGGATCGGTTCGTCCCGCGGGTCCTTGAGCAATCGATTGGCCAGCGGCTGCAACAGCCCGTGATAGCGCGTCACCAGCCAGTTGCCCAGGGCGCGCATCCCCGGCAGTCGGGCCAACAGCCAGCGCCCGGCATGCAGGCTATATGACAGGGCCAGGATCACCGCGATGGCCGCGGTGTTGAACACCAGCAGCACCGCGAACAGGGGAACCGCCAGACAGTGAAACCCGCGACCGACGTTGGCCGGCCGCTGCGGATACAGAAAATCGCTACTCATGCTTCTACTCCATTAGGCATGTTGCCGAGGCCGGAGGCGACGCCAGGGGCGTCGGTGCTCCGACCGCGGTAGCAGGCGAATCAGGCGCTGTACGACTCGCGCAGGAACTGCGCCAGCATCGGCGTGGCGGCGCTGCGGGAGATTGGGTGGAAGCAGATCGCCCGGGAAGCCGCCAGCAGGTAGGCCACCTCGTCGGAGGCGATGAAGGCCATGCCGCCCAGCAGCTCGACGCTGAGGTTGGTCGAGCGTTCGATCGCCGCCTGCACCAGGAAGCGGGTGCACAGCGCCTTGTTGTAGGTGTTCAACGGCGTGTCCTGCTGGGCCTGCAACTCACCGGCGGTACCGATCAGCGCCTGATGGGCGCCCTCCAGTTCGATGCACAGCAGGGCCAGTTGCGCGGGGTCGGCGAAGGGCTTGCGCAACAGCCGCTCGACCAGCGCCGAGGCCACGCCCAGGTAGCTGCCGCCGACCATCAGCTGGAACCAGCTCAGGCCGTTGAGCGAGGTTTCCATGGCGGTGGCGGCCACCTCCTCGCTGTCGGCGCCGTCGGCCAGCAGCATGCGCTCGCTGGGCACGAACACCCCGTTGAACACCAGCTCGTTGCTGTCGGTGGCCCGCAGTACCGTGGCATTCCAGAAGGGCTCGCGGGTGACGTCGCTGCCGTCGGAGAAGACCACGGCAAAGCCCTGGCTGACGCTGCCGTCGTCCTGCTCGCAGGCGACGCCGACCACGATCACGTCCATGTGGTGGCTCATGGTGCAGGGCTTCTTGCTGCCGTCGAGAACGAAACCGCCCTCCACCGGCCGCGCCTTGACGCTGGCGTTGAAAATCTCCGAGCCCGGCTTGCCCTCGGCGAAGGCCGAGGCGATCAGCAGCTGGTTCTGGGTAATGCCCCACAGCAGTTCTTCCGCCGCCGGGATCAACCCGCCCAGTTGCACGATGGTGGCGATGGTGTGGTGGTGCATGGTCATCATCACCGCCAGGGACGGGCACAACGTACCGATGGCCCGCAGGATCTCCACGGTTTCCTCCGGCGAGGCGCCGAGGCCGCCGTAGCTCTCGGGGATGATCAAACCGGCGGCGCGGTAGTCGCGAAACAGTGCGCAGAGCTCGCCCGGATCGGCTTGCTCCAAGGCGCTCAGGCCGCGTTCGCGCAGGACGGCGAGCAGGCCCGGCAGGTACTTCTCGGTGGCGTTGCGGGCGTTGTGCATCGACATGGTGTGGACTCCTTTCTCGTGGTCAGGGTTAACCGGCCTTTTCGATCAACTGCTCCACCGCGGGGGCGAAACCGAAGGCTCGGGCCAGGTCGAAAATCGCTTCGGCATCCGCCAGCGGTGGACGCTTGCCGATGCTGTAGTCGCGCCGCAGCCCGGCCATGGTCAGGACCATGGTTTCGGCCAGGCAGCTGAAGGTCACGCCGGTGGGCAGGCCGGTGAGGTTCTGCTGGCCGAAGCGCTGGCTGCGATCCGGCAGATGGATCAGGCCGCCCTCGATCACCGTGACGTCCGGGCGCAGCATCAGCGTGGCGTGGCCGATGTCCGGCGGCTGCGCGCAGTCGCAGATGATCGCGTTGTGGTGCAGGGCGATCGGGTCGATGAAGGCCGAGCCGTTGGAGGTGGCCGAGAGCACGGCCTCCAGGCGCGGCAACCAGCTGGCCAGGTCCGCGGTGATCACCAGCGGCGGCTGCACCTGGGGCTTGCCGCGAGCCAGGGCATCGATGCTGTCGAACAGCTCGCGCAGTTGCCCTTCGTCGTTCAGGTCGCGGTCCAGCAGTTGCTCGACGCTGGCCAGGCTCGGCAACAGCAGCACCAGGCTCTTGGCGATGCCGCTGCTGTGGCCGCCCTGGATCTGCAGCAAGGCGTCGCGATACAGCTCGCCGGCCACCAGCCGCAACTCGTCCATGGCCCCGCGATTGGCGGCGTTACCGAGCAACACCAGGTGCTCGCAGAAACGCCCCAGGCGCAGACTGGCCAGACGCCCCACCGAACCGTAGGCGCCGATCACCCCGGTCAGGCGCTTGGCCAGCGGCGCGCCGCGGTTGGCGCAGGTGCTCAGCAGCGCCTCGACGCCGACCATGGCGGTCAGGCTGTTGCCGGTGGTGGTGTGGAAACGCTCGTTTTGCACATCCAGGCCGGCACTGGAAATCACCGAGGTGTAGGCCCCCAGGCCGACGAAATCCACCTCCAGCCCGGCGACGCTGTCCAGGTAGTTGGCCAGCAGCTTGCGCCGCTTGCCCAGGCTCAGGCGCATCAGGTCCCGCGGTAGCAGCAGGCTGCCGATCAGCCAGCCTTCGACGTAGTCGCCGGCATCGTTGTAGACCCGCCGGGCGTGGTAGGACACACCGGCGTCGAGGTCGGGCTTGGCCCATTCGGAGAAGTCGTCGAGCCAACCCTGCATGAAGGTCTTTTCCGCCGCCGACAGCCCCAGGCCGTCCACCACGCTGTCGCCGTTGACGCTTTCGGCGGTGGTCGGGTGCAGCAGGAAAGCGAAGCGCCCCAGGCAGCGCCCGGTGCTGCGCGGCTTGCCGGGCACCACCCAGGGGCTCAAGGCGCCTCGTGGGCCGGCGTAGCCATGGGCTTCGAGGATCAGCCGGTGCTGCTGGTCGTGCACCACCAGTTCCGCCACGGCCTTGAGGCCTTCGAGCAGCACGTCGAGATCGGCGCGCTCGATGCACAGCGGCGGCTGGATGCGCAGCACGTTGCCTTCGGTGAGGGTCGGCAGGCAGTACACCCCATGCCGGGCTTTCAGGTAGCCGCAGACAATGGGCACCAGGGCGCCGAAGGCACTGGCCAGGGACAGGGTATAGAGGCGCTCGCCGCTCCAGCGGCGGAATTTCAGGCCGAGCATCAGGCCACAGCCATCGACACTGTGGAACACCTCGGGGTAGTCGCGCACCAGGCGCGACAGCCCGGCGTACAGGTAGGCACCCTGCTCCGCCGCGTGCTTGAGCTGGGCCCCGTCGTTGGCCGTGAGCTGGTCGAGCACCGCCAGGCCGATGGCGGCGCTGAAGCCGTTCACCGCAAAGGTAGAACTGTGGTGCCGGTCGAAATCGCGGCTCCAGCATTGCTCGCCGTAGATGCACGCACCGATGGCCGCGACGCCGCCGCCCAGGGCCTTGGCCAGCAGCACCACATCCGGCTCCAGGCCATGGGCGGTGGCGGCGAACAGCTCGCCGGTACGGCCCAGGCCGGTCTGGATCTCATCGAGCACGAACAGCGTGCCGTACTGATGGCAGAGGTTCTGCGCCGCCAGCAGGTAGCCGGGCGGCGGCGTGATCATGCCCGCCTCGCCCTGCACCGCCTCGACGAAAAAGGCCGCGGCGCGCCGGGTCTGCAGCTGCTCTTCGAGAGCCTGCAGGTCGCCATAGGGCACATGGCTGAAACCGTCGGCGCGGATCTGGAACGGCTCGCGGTAAATGGCCTTGCCGGTGACCGCCACCGCGCCCTGGGTCTTGCCGTGAAAGCCCGTCAGGGTACCGATCACCAGCTCGCGCTGGGTCGCGGCACGGCACAACTTGATCGCCGCTTCGACTGTCTCCGCGCCGCTGGTGGTGAAGGTCACTTTCGAGTGGGTGCCCGGCGTCAGCTCGATCAAGCGGCGCGCCAGCTCTTCGGCAGCGGGGTTGATCAGCGGCTGGATCAGCGAGGGCTGACCGCTGGCGAGGAATTTCTGGATCGCTTCGGTGACCGGCGCCGCGCCATAACCGAAGGGCACCGCACCGAACTGGCCGACGAAATCGATCAGGGTCTGGCCGCTGGCGGTCTCGATGCGGGTGCCTTGGGCACGCACCACGGTCTCGTTGAGGCCGACGAACTCCAGCAGTTCCTGGCGAGTGATATTGAGCAGCGAATCAGCCATGGCTCACCTCCGCCACGGCCCGGCGCGCACCCTGGTTGATGACGCCGTACAGGTGCTGGCTGACCTTGCGCACCGTGTCGTACTGGTAGGCCAGCTCCGGGTCCAGGGAGATGCCGAAACGGTCTTCGAACTCGGCGGACATCCCAACGATCAGCACCGAGTCGACGCCCATCTCATGGAACGAACGCTCGACGTCCAGCGACCTGGCATCGACCTCCAGCAGGCTGGCCAGGGTCTCGGTCACGGCAAAGGTTATTTCGTCTATATGCACAGTCGCCTCCTAGCGTAATTCGCTTCCTTTGCATGACCATTGGCCCGCGCCACCCTGCCGAGAAACGGCGTGATGAACGCTTGGACAGGCGTCTTGATGCAAACGCGTTTTGAGTGTGGATAACCCGCCGCAGCAGGCCATTTGCTACACCCGAATGCTCGGCGCCACGGGGCCTGCGCTCAATACTCCGTAAGGAGTAGCGGCGGCCTGCTTGGTGTCATGGAATGGCGCATGCGACACATCTCTGTAGCCGCTGCCGAGCCCGCGAGGCTGCGATCGCCTGCGAAGCAGGCGCAGGATCTGGAGACCGCTGGAGGACCTTCGGTCCTATCGCAGCCTCGCCATGGCTCGGCAGCGGCTACAGGGTTTGGCGGTGGCTGCTGGGGCCAGGCTTAAACTGCTGCCCCGCCTTCCCGCCTTGCCGATCCGTCGAGCAACGCGTCCACCACCGCCCGCGCCATCTCCACCGAATGAATCATCGACCAGATCAAGCCGCGCTCCACGCCGCTGGCACGTTCGGTGATTTCATCGGACACCTCCTCGGCCGCCTTGAGCAGGATCGACACATGCACCAACGCCTCCTCGGCGCTGATGCCTTCACGCACGGAAAACAGCGAATCACGGCCCACCGCGCCACCCGCAGTGGGGCCCAACGACTGCAACAGAACCACCTCCCCCGAACCATTGGCCAAGGAGTGCAGGACCGCCTTGTTCGTCAGGTCATGCTCTGGATTACGACAAGCAGAGGAGAGAGAAACCGGTGGATCGGGGACGAGCTTTTTCATGGTGAATCCTCTTGGAATGGAGCCACCACCGACCGCTGCTAAACGAATGAGGGTGGCAGCTGTACGCGGGTTAGCAGACCGGTCCAAGAATCCCGGCGCACCCAAGGGCGCCCCACGCACAGCCGCCATAACAGCAACCGAAAAAGGTTGGTTGAATTGACAGCGGTACCTGCGTGACTTGGAAGCGAGCTGCTAAACCCGATCACCGAAAATTCAGTGACGAACCCGAGGCTAGACAGCCCATTTCCCAGACACAAGCGGCCCGGAGCTTCTCGGAAAAACCTGACAAAAGAAAGCGAAGAGCCTCACTTTCAGACAGCGTCCTACACGGCAAAACCTGTCATCCCAAGGATCTGATGTGCACGATCCCTGTAGCCGCTGCCGAGCCACGGCGAGGCTGCGATAGGACCGAAGGTCCTCCAGCGGTTTCAAAATCCCTGCGCCCCCTGCGGGCTCGATCGCAGCCTCGCTAGGGCTCGGCAGCGGCTACAGATGCGCCGACCGGTAGGTCGCGCCAGCGCCAGCTTTTGATCTTGATCCACCCGCCCCTTCGGCAGGCCGAGTGGAGGTGTTCATCAGGGGGATGGCGCGTAGCGTCGTACGGCGAAGCCGTACACATCGAGAGGAGGTCGAAGCGAAGCCGACCGGAGGCGATGCCCCCTGATGGACACCGGAGGGAGGGAACCCGAGCGCAGCGAGGGCCGTACGCGGGGGCATGAACGGGACAACCACATAGGTGACAGAAAAGTTCAGGCACATGGGTGACACCAAATCAGGCCTGTGATGCCGGATTGAGCCTGATATA